>NZ_JBKYMO010000009.1:0-40971 GCF_047302915.1 Massilia sp. CT11-108
GCCGGGTTTAGCCTCGGCGTTCCGGGGGGAAGATTCGGGCCCTTTTTGGTTTTTGGCCCACACACCCCGGGCCCCGCCTACGGGGGGCGGGGGTGCGCCACGCTCGGCGCCGCGGGCGGCCTTGGCTTCATGGTGGGGCCCGTCCTGGGCGGTGCCCTCGGCCAGGTGTCGCTGTCGGCGCCGCTGTATGGCGCGGCCGCCGTGGCGCTGCTGAATTGCGTGCTGGTCTGGTTCTGCATGCCGGAAAGCCATCCGCACGCGCGCCGCAGCGTACGCCTGCATTGGGGCCAGTTCAACGCCGTGGGCCAGCTGCTGCGCGCGCTGCGCGAACCGCGCCTGCGACTGCTGTTCGCGGTCGTGTTCTGCTTCGCCCTGGGCGGCACCGTGCTGCAGGCGAACCTGACGGTGCTGCTGAAGGACTTGCTGGCCTTCCAGCCGGGCAGCATCGGGCTGGTGCTGGCAGGCGTAGGCGTGATGGACATCGTCAGCCAGGGCTTCGCCGCGCCGCGGCTGCAAACCCGTTTCGGCGAGCGCCGCGTCGCCGCTGCCGGCCTCGCGATCAATGGACTCGGCCTTGCCATCGTCGCGCTGCTGCCGCTGCACGCCATCGTGCCGCTGCTCGTGGCCGGGATCGCGGTCTTTACATTCGGCGACGGCCTGTTCCAGCCATCCGCGAGCGCGTTGATCGCCAATGCCGCGCCGCCGGAACGGCAGGGCGAAGTGCAGGGCGCAAACCAGGCGCAGCAGGCCATCGCCCGGACGGTGGGACCGCTGGCGTCGGCCTGGCTGTACGGCATCGCGGCGAGTGCGCCGTATGCGGTGGCCGCGATCGTCGTGCTGGCGGCGGCTGTGGCGCTGTCGCGCGAATCCTGAAAAAAAAAGCGGGACCGAAGTCCCGCCAAGAGGGTACAGCAGAAGAGGAGGGTAAAGCTTTACGTCGATTTAAAAGCGGTAGGTCAGCGACGCCTCCCACGCGCGGCCGAAGATTGGACGCGCGTTGATCGGGCCGGTGCTGGCGCCCACGAGGCGCGAGTTACCCTCGGTCAGGCCGAGCGAATTGTTGACGTTGGTGCCCGTGACGCGGAATTCCAGCTTGTCGGACAGCTCGGCCAGGATGCCCAGGTCCAGCGTGTTATACGACGGCAGGTACTGGGTGTTCTGCTGGTCCGCCCAGCGCGCGCCGATGTGCGAGTAGGTGCCGTAGAAGCGCAGGGCATAGTCGCCGATCGGCAGGCGGTAGCTCGGCGAGAAGCGGTACTGGAACTTCGGCTGGCGCTGCACCTGGTTGCCGGCGATGGTCGGATTGTCCTTGTACGTCGAATCCTGCCAGTCGCCCGTCAGCTGCAGTTGCAGGCCCGCGATCGGACGCACCGCCAGTTCGAATTCCACGCCCTTGCCGTGCGAGCCGCTCACCGAATACAGCACGCCCGACGTCGTGATCTGCTGGAACGAGATGCCCGTGAAGTCCGTGAAGAACGCGTTCACGTAGGCGCTGTACAGCGGCGTCGCCGTCTTGTAGCCGATCTCGTACTGCGTGACTTTCGGCGTCGGGACGCGATTGCGGTCGTTCACGACATCCTGCGTGCCGGCGTTGCGCAGGTCGTCGAAGTAGATGAACGTGTGGCCCTGGTTGGCGCGCACGAACACGCTGGAATCCTTGGTCAGCTTGTACAGGCCGCCCGCGGTGAACGAGTTCGCGGTGTCGTCGCGCGACAGGCCCGTGAAGCTGCCGCTCGGCGTCGACGTGCCGTTGTTGTAGACCGTCAGCGGATTGTTGTCCGGATCGACCGAGGTCAGGTTCGAGATCGAGCCCGAGATGTGCTGCTTCTCGTGGCGCATGCCGGCGTCGACCTTGATGCGGTCGTTGATGCGCCATTCGTCGGCGATGAACACCGCCGTGTTGCGGCCGTCGTACGAGGCGATCGGGGCGTAGAACACGTTGCCGTCCGTGCCGTTCCTGGAGACGACGGCACCGTTGTTCAGCTTGACGTCGATGAGGCGCGCGTTCGGCGTCGCGGTCATCAGGTGGCTGTTGCCCAGGTACCAGACGTCGTGCGACGAATAGTTCGCGATGTAGGCGCCCGCCGTGATCGTGTTGTCATTGCCGATGTCTTTCGAGACGCGGAACTCGTCCGTGAACGAGCGCAGCTTCTTCTCGACGGCCCACAGGCCCGCCTGCACCACCTGCTGGTTCGGTGCGACCGTGCCGCCGCCGTTCGTGTACGTAATTGCGCCGCCGGTGGCAGCGACGCCGCCCGCCGCGGCCAGCACTGCTGAATTGCCGTTGGCGGAGGAGACGGCCTGGCTCACGTAGTCGGCCGCGCTCAGCGGGTTGTTACCCGTGAACATGGCGATGGTGTTCAGGTCGCCCTTGAAGTAGTTGAACTTGTTCGACACGTCCCAGCCGTTCAGCTTTTGCTGGAAGTCCGCGCCGACCAGGTTCGACGAGAGGCCGCGGCCGTCGCCCAGGTCGTACGTCAGGGTCTTGCCCGGACCGGCTTCCACCGTGAAGTTGCGCATCTCGTTGCTCATCAGCGTCCCGCGCAGCGGATCGAAGCCGGGGAACGACGAGATCGTGTGGCCGTTGTTCGACGAGATCAGCGGCACGCCCGTGTAGAACGCGTTCTTGTCCGACGTCGAGCGGGCGTAGACCGTCAATTCTCCCTGGTCCAGCTTGCGGGTCAGCGAGGCGGACAGCTGGCCGCCGTCGTCGGCCGGGAAGCCGGCGTCGCGCACGCCGTTCGTCGTGCGGTAGAAGCCGCCGATCATGCCGTACCAGCCGTCGGCGATCTTGCCGCTGTAGACGCCGTCGAAGCGGCGCAGGCTGCCGGTACCGGTCGTGAAGCGCAGGCTGCCTTCGGGCTCGTCGCCGCCTTTCTTCATGATGAAGTTCATCGTGGCGCCCGGCTGGCCGCTCGAGTAGATCGTGCTCGGACCGCCGCGCAGCACTTCCACGCGCTCGATCGTGTCATCGAGGCGGAACGCGGACGAGCCTTCGAAGAACGACAGCACGGGCACGGGGAAGATCGGGTTGCCGTTCATCTGCACGGAGACGAACGGCGAGTCGCTGCCCGACGGGAAGCCGCGCACTTCGATGTTGGCGCCGGACTGGCCGCCCGTCGCTTCGGCATACACGCCCGGGACGATCTTCAGCACGTCGGCGGTCGACGACGGTGCGGCCTGCTTCAGTTGCTCTTCGGTCGCGGTCGTGATCGAGAAGCTCGTGTCGATCTTGCGCGTGCCGGAGGCCGATGCCGTACCGGTCACGACGACTTGCTGGATTTCTTGCTGGACATTGTCCTGAGCGGCCGCATGGGACTGGGCAACGAGGGCGAGGACAGCGAGGGCAACTGCCGACAGTTGCGGGAACTGCATGGTGGTTTTCAGCATTGTTTTATTCATCTTACGCTCTCAGTGATTGGGAACCGGCTGCGGGGCGTCTCCTCCCCGATTTACTTGTCGATTGATGGTTCGACAAGGAAAGTCTGGCCATTGAAACATCGGATTGACATCGATGTCAATCAAAATGCTATCGATGTCATTTTTTGTCGACACGACAAAAAAATCTGTCATAATCCATCCCGCTCAAGTAATCTGTTACCGCTACCCCAAGCTTATTTCTCACGACCTATTGCTTACAAGACTATGGCGCAAGCGAAGAAACCCCTGGCCGGCGATACCGCCGTGACGATGGAAGACCTGGCGAAGATCGCCGGGGTCTCCACGATCACGGTGTCGCGGGCATTGCGCGACAGTCCGCTCGTGACGGAAAACACGCGGGAAAAGATTCGCAAGATCGCGCAGGAGCAGGGCTATCGCTTCAACATCAGCGCGCGCAACCTGCGCATGCGCCGGTCGTATTCCGTCGCCGTCGTCGTCGAGATGACGCCCGTGAAGGGCCGGCCGATGTCCGACCCGTATCCGCTCGAACTGTTGGGCGGCATCACGCAGGAACTCACCACCGCCGGCTACAGCGTCGTGCTCACGTCCAAGCAGCTGCTCGACACGGCCCCGGTGCAGGGCGCCGACGGCCTGATCCTGCTGGGCCAGGGCTCGCACGGCGAGGCCGTGAAAGCCTTGCAGCAGACCACGTTGCCGCTCGTCGTGTGGGGCGCGCCGGAAGAGGGCGCCACGTACACGGTCGTCGGTTCCGACAACCGCAAGGGCGGCGCCAGCGTCGCCGAGCGCTTCCTGGAGCAGGGCCGGCGCAAGCTGATCTTCGTCGGCGACGTCGACCACGCCGAGGTGCAGGAACGCTGTGCCGGCTTCATCGACGCGCTGTCCGGCCGCGCCACCGTGCACATCCTGCGCCCGAAGGCGTTCACGTTCGAAGCGGGCTTCGATTGCGTCACGTCGATCCTGAAAAAGAAGAACGGCCACAGCATCGACGGCCTGTTCGCCGCCAGCGACCTGCTGGCGATGGGCGCCATCCGCGCGCTGACGGAAGCGGGCCTGCGCGTGCCCGACGATATTTCCGTGATCGGCTACGACGACACGCCGGGCGCCGCCAGCTTCGTGCCGCCGCTCACGAGCGTCCACCAATACCTGCGCGACGGCGGTGTGCTGCTCGCGAAAAAAATGCTGGCCATGATCGAAGGCCAGCCGGCGCATTCGGAAATGCTGCCCACCACGCTGATCGTACGCCACACCTGATCACGCTACATCACCCATAAGCTTGAAGAACGCGCCCCGCGCACGAGACGAGGAAACTGAAGTGAAAGATGACATCGATAACACCAATGACATCGATAACAATAGCGCCATCGCGGCCGAGTCGTGGCGCATCCGCGAAGACGCGCTGGACCCGGCGCGTGCGTTCCTGCACGAGACCCTGTTCACCCTGGGGAATGGCTGGATCGGCATGCGCGGCACGCCGGACGAAGGCACCGTCGGCGCTGCCGGCCAGACGCTGGAAGGCACGTACCTGAACGGCTTCCACGACACCGAAGCGATCCGCTACCCGGAAAACGCGTACGGTCTCGCCCGCATCAACGAATTCATGCTGAACGTGCCGAACGCGAAGCGCATCGCGGCCGTCATCGATGGCGAACGCTTTGCGCTGGACGCCGGCAACGTGCTCGCGTGGGACCGCACGCTGGACTTCCGCACCGGCCTGCTCGAGCGCACGGTCGAGTGGGAGACCGCCACGGGCAAGCGCGTGCGCATCGCCAGCCGCCGCCTCGTGTCCCTCGCACGCAAGCACGTCGCCGCGATCGAATACGCCGTCACGCCGCTGAATTTTTCGGGGGGCGTGCGCATCGTCGCGGACATCGATGCGGACGTGACGAATCTGCAGGCCGGCGACGACCCGCGCGTCGGTTCCGCGCTGACTGGGGCGTCGCTGATCGAGACGCAGCGCGAGGTGGGCGGCGAGCCCGGCGCACACGACGTGCTGCTGCTGCAGCGCACGCGCCACAGCGGTTTTACGCTGGCCACGGCGACGGATACCGTGCCGTCCAGCGCCGCCCGCGTCGGGCAGGTCGGACTGGGCCACGCGTTCGATGCCGACGTCGCGCAGGGCGCCACGTTCACCGTGCACAAGTACGTCGCCTACGCGAGCTCGCGCGACATGGCGCAGGACGCCGTCGGCCCGCACGCGCGCGCCGAGCTGGCGCAGGCCCGCGCGGCCGGCTTCGATGCCCTGGCCGCCGAGCAGGCCGACTATCTGTCCCGCTTCTGGGAAGACGCCGACGTGGCGATCTCCGGCGACGACGCCCTGCAGCAGGGCGTGCACTTCAACCAGTTCCACCTGCTGCAATCGGTCGGCCGCGACGGCAAGACGAATATCGCGGCCAAGGGCGTGACGGGCGAAGGCTACGAAGGCCACTATTTCTGGGACACGGAAATCTACGTGTTCCCGTTCTTCCTGTATTCCCGTCCCGAGATTGCGCGCGCGCTGCTGCAGTACCGCTACAACGGCCTGCCGAAGGCACGCGAGCGCGCCCGCCAGATGGCCCATGCGAAAGGCGCGCTGTACCCGTGGCGCACGATCGCCGGCGAGGAATGCTCGGCCTACTTCCCGGCCGGGACGGCGCAATACCACATCAACGCGGACGTCGCGTACTCGATCCGTTTATACCTGCTGGCGACCGGCGACTTCGACTTCATGGCGGAGCAGGGCGCCGAGATCGTGCTGGAAACGGCGCGCATCTGGACGGGCATCGGCAGCTACGACCGCGCGCAGCGCTTCTGCATCAACGCGGTGACGGGACCGGACGAATACACGGCCATCGTCAACAACAACTACTACACGAACGCGATGGCGCGCATGCACATGACGTTCGCGGCGGACGTCGCGGAGCGCCTGCGTGCCGAACGCCCGGCGGACTACGCGCGCGTGGCGCAAGCCATCGGCCTCGAGGACGCCGAGATCCGGGCGTGGCGCGCCGCCAGCGCCGCGATGCGCCTGCCGTACGACGACGCGCTCGGCATCCACGAGCAGGACGACAGCTTCCTGTCCAAGAAACCGTGGGACTTCGCGAACACGCCGAAGGAGAATTACCCGCTGCTGCTGCACTACCACCCGCTCGTGATCTATCGCCACCAGGTGTGCAAGCAGGCGGACGTCGTGCTGGCGCTGCTGCTGCTGTCGAACCAGTTCTCGCTCGACGACAAGCGCCGCGACTTCGATTTCTATGAGCGTGTGACGACGCACGATTCCTCGCTGTCCTCGTGCATCTTCAGCATCGTCGCGAGCGAGATCGGCTACCGCGACAAGGCGTACGGCTACTTCATGGAGACGGCGCGCCTGGATCTCGACAACACGCACGCGAACACGCAATACGGCGTACACACGGCCGCGATGGCCGGCACGTGGCTCGGTGTCGCCTACGGCTTCGCCGGCATGCGCCTCGACGACGCGGGCCTGCGCTTCGCGCCGACGCTTCCCGACCGGTGGACGGGCTACCGCTTCAAGGCGCAGGTGCGCGGCGCGCTGCTGGAAGTCGCGGTCGACGGCGCCGGCACCGACTACCGCCTGCTGCGCGGCGCCAGCCTCACCTTCGCGCACGCTGGAACCACGATCGCCCTGGACGCGCAGCGCGCCCACATCCGCATGGAGAACCCACAATGACTTCAAGATTCAAAGCCGTCATCTTCGACCTCGACGGCGTCATCACCGACACGGCGCACTACCACTACCTGGCGTGGAAGCGCCTCGCGGACAGCGTCGATGCGCCGTTCGACGCAGCGTTCAACGAACAACTGAAGGGCGTCGACCGCATGGGTTCCCTGGACCTGATCCTCGCACGCGCGCCGCGCACGTACACGCTTGAAGAAAAGCGCGCGTTGGCCGATGCGAAGAACACGCATTACCAGGAACTGATCGCGACCATGACCCCGGACGATCTGCTGCCGGGCGCCCTGCGCGCGCTGGAAGAGGTGCGCGCGGCGGGACTCCGGATCGGCCTCGCGTCGGTCAGCCGCAACGCGTTCACGGTGCTGGACCGCCTGGGCATCCGCGACCGCTTCGACGACGTCGTCGACGCCGCGACCATCGTCAACGGCAAGCCCGATCCCGAGATTTTCCTGACGGCGGCCGCGCACCTGGGCGTCGATCCCAAGGATTGCCTGGGCGTGGAAGATGCCGCGGCGGGCGTCGCGTCGATCAAGGATGCGGGCATGTTCGCCGTCGGTGTCGGCAGTCCCGAGGTGCTGCATCGCGCCGACCGTGTGATACCGTCGATGGACGCGTTCCGGCTGCAGGACTACTAAAAAACATAAAACATAAAACACATTGGAGACAACATGAACCAACGACGCATCCTGCTCGCCCTGTTCATGATTTATTTCGTGTTCGCCATCCTGCTCAACAGCGTGGGGACGGTGATCCTGCAGGTCATCCACACCTACGGCGTCGACAAGGGCGCGGCGAGCGTGCTGGAAGGGTTCAAGGACCTGCCGATCGCGATCGTGTCGTTCTTCGTCGCGTCGACCCTGCCGCGCTTCGGCTACACGAAGGCGATGCTGGTGGCGCTGGCGATCGTCACCATCGCCACGCTGGCGATGCCGCTGATCCCGGCCTTCGCGACGGCGAAACTGCTGTTCCTGTGCGTGGGCGTCGCGTTCGCGCTGGTGAAGGTGTCCGTGTACTCGACCATCGGCCTCGTCGCGCGCGACCGCAAGCACCATGCCGGCATCACGAACATGCTGGAAGGCTTCTTCATGGTCGGCGTGCTGTCGGCGTACTGGATCTTCGGCTTCTTCATCGATGCCGATCATCCCGCGTCGACGAGCTGGCTGAACGTCTACTGGCTGTTGTCCGTGCTTTGCGCGGCCACGTTCGTGCTCGTGCTGGCGACGACGTTCGACGAAGCCGGCGCCGCGCCGCCGGACAGCCGCGGGCCGGCGGCCGACTTCCTGCAGATGCTGCGCCTGTTCGTGCGGCCGCTCGTGTACGTGTTCGTGCTGACGGCGTTCCTGTCCGTCCTCGTCGAGCAGGCGATCGGTTCGTGGCTCCCCACGTTCAACAACGAGATCCTGATGCTGCCCGCCACGATGAGCGTGCAGGTGACGAGCATCTTCGCGGGCTGCCTCGCGGTGGGACGCCTGCTGGCCGGCGTCGTGATGCGCCGCCTGAACTGGTATCCCGTGCTGACCGTGTGCATGCTGGCGATGGGCGCGACGGTGCTCCTTACGCTGCCGCTCACGCACGGCGTCAATCACGATCCGAACGTGACGTGGTCGACGGCGCCTGTCGCCGCGTTCCTGTTCCCGCTCATCGGCCTGTTCATGGCGCCGATCTACCCGGGCATCAATTCCGTGATGCTGAGTTCCCTGCCGCGGCACCAGCACGCACCGATGACGGGCCTGCTCGTGATCTTCTCGGCGCTCGGCGGCACCACGGGGTCATTGATCACGGGGTATGTGTTCGGCCACGTGAACGGGCACTTCGCGTTCTACCTGACGCTCGTGCCGATCGTGTTGATGGTGGTAAGCCTGTACGCGTTCAAGCGGCAGGTGGAAAAAACCGCCGGCGCCGCGTGGACGGCCCGGCCGCACGAGTTGATTTGACCCGCGTGACGGATCCGCAAGGACATGTTTGTTGCTGATCCGCTACGTTCCCACATGCATGACCCTGCTGGCGGACTCCCTCGCGCCGCCTCCTGATCGCTGCCCCATGTGCGGCTGATCGTCCCCGTTTTCCCCGCCCATTTCACTACGTTTTCCCTCTACGGAACCGGCTTTGCGCCATTTAATGGCGCGCAAAGTCGGCTCCTGATTTGTTGTCAAAAAGTTTGGTTCGATATCAAAACCGATATGGGAAACCCAGAAAAAATCATTGGATCGATCATTGCCGCGTCTCTAACATTCAAAACATGCCAGTCGAGAAGTCAATATTTCTATAACTAGAAACACAGGAGACGTATGAAATCGCAATTATCTGCACGTCCTTTGGCCCTGAAGATGTCGGTTACCGCGTTGATGGGCGCCGGACTGCTCACCAGCGCCTCCGTATGGGCGCAAGCGGCCCCCGAAAAGACCGAGCCGGTCGAGACCGTGGTCGTCACGGGCGTCAAGGCATCGCTGATCAAGAGCCTGGCCATCAAGCGCACCAACGACCAGGTCGTGGAATCGGTCGTCGCCGACGACATCGGCAAGCTGCCAGATAACAATGTCGTCGAAGCGCTGCAGCGCGTGACGGGCATCCAGGTCACCGACCGCGCCGGCGGCGAAGTCGGCACGCTGTCCATCCGTGGCATGCCCGACGTGCAGACCACCTGGAACGGCCGCACCATTTTTACCGCCTCCGGCACGCAGGTCGCGCTGCAGGACATTCCGTCGACCCTGGTGCGCCAGATCGACGTCTACAAGACACGCGACGCCAGCCAGCTGGAAACCGGGATCGCAGGCCAGATTGACGTCAAGTCGCTGCGGCCGTTCGATTTCAAGGGTTCGAAAATCTCGCTGTCGGCGCGTGAAACCTATCTCGATCCCGCGAAGAAGGGGAACCCGCAGCTCAGCGGCATGTTGAGCAACCGCTGGCAAACCGGCTTCGGCGAATTCGGCGCCCTGGTCAATCTGTCGGATACCAAGACGAAATACCGCAACGAAAGCGTGGCGCCGGGTGCGATGGTGCCGTTCGTCAGCCCCAATGCCGCGGAAGACCCCGCAGGTTATACGCCCTTGCAGCGCATCTTCGACAACAGTGTCTGGACGCCCGGTACGCGTACCGGCTTGCCGACGGCTGCGGGTTCGACGCTGAATTTCAACGGCAAGGCGTATCCGTACTACCTGTCGCGTGACGCTATTTTCCAGAACGACCTCCAGGGCGAGCGGGAGCGTCCTTCCGCCAACATCGCCTTGCAGTGGAAACCGAACAGCGATTCGATCTACACCTTCGAATCGATGTACAACGGCTATCGTAACAAGACCTTCAACAAGTTGTTGTTCAGCTTCGTCGACTGGTGGGGCGATCTCGGCGCCAACCCCGCGGGGTCGATCACGACGTTCCCGGGAACGAATATCATCCAGAGCCGTACGGTCAATAACGTCTATGGCTTCAACAGCGGCGATTACACCACCTCGGCAACCGACTCGTACGTGTATGCCCTGAACGGCAAATGGGATATTGGCGACCGCCTGAAGCTGGAAGGTGACGTGTCGTACCAGACGAGTACCTTCCACTCGGAATTCACCGCCACCCGCATCGATCGCGTTGCGCCGTCCATCAACGTCAAGTTCAATGACGGCAACAACAACACGGCGTTCCATTTCAACAACGATGCCGACCTGACCGACCCGAGCAAGTGGAATGTCGCGCAGTTCTACGATAACGCCAACCGCAACAAGGGGAGCGCCGCGACGGCCAGCCTGGCGGGCGTCTTCGATGCCGACTGGGGTGCGCTGCAGACGCTCCAGTTCGGCGCGCGCTTCGACGACCGCAAGGCGTCGGAGGCCAACCGGGCGCAATCGGCCTTCCTGGGCCGCAGCCTCGCCTCCCTGGGGCCGGAGTATTCCTCCGTCAATTCGGGCTTCGGCACGGGCATCTCGGACGTTCCGCGCTCATGGGTGGAGGCCAATGCCTACTACATCCGTGACCATATCGATGACTGGCGCAAGCTTTATAACTCGGTCGATGCGAACTTCCAGACGACGGATAAACTGAGCCTGCAGAAGACGTTCGACGTCGATGAAAAGACGACCAACCTGTTCCTGATGGGGAATACCCAGAACGACCTGTTCGGCCATAGCCTGCGCGGCAATTTCGGCGTGCGCTACGTCAAGGTCAAGACCGACATGAACTTCTACAAGGTCGATGCCACCACCAAGGCGGTCACGGCGTCCAGCGCCAGCAAGTCGACCAGCAAGTTCCTGCCGAGCATGACCCTGATTTACGACCCATCCAAGGACGTCGTGCTGCGCTTCAACTATGGTGAAACCCTGCGCCGCCCGAGCTTCGGTGATCTGAATCCCGTCTATCAACTCGGTGATGACGTCTCGAGGGTCGGTTATGGCTCGGGCAGCGGCGGCAATCCCGACCTGAAACCGACACACTCCAAGAACCTCGATCTGACGGCTGAGTGGTATTTCCAGAAGGACAGTGCAATCTACGGCACGCTGTTCAAGCGCAAGATCGACGGCCTGATCGTGAATACGCGTCGCAAGGTCCACGTCGATCCGGCGGACGACCCGTTCCGCAACTCGACCGGAGGCGGCGACCATACGAACGGCTATGACTACGTCATCAGCTCGCCGGCGAATGCATCCAACGGCACCATGAAGGGCGCCGAGCTCGGCCTGATCTACTTCCCGAAGTGGCTGCCGAGCGCGCTGGACGGCTTCGGCATCCAGGCCAGCTATACGCGACTCACCTCGTCGCAGAACGTGCCCGAGGTTAATGATGCCGGCGAAATCGTCTCGCAGCTCGAGACACCGTTCTTCGGCGTCTCCAACAAGTCCTACAACGCCACGCTGGCGTACGAAAAGGGCCCGGTCAGCGCGCGCTTGTCCCAGGTCTGGCGCTCGGGCTTCCTGGCCTCCAACGAAGCCGCGTTGTTTGCCAATCCGATCGGTATCTGGCGTCATCCGGAGAAGAGCGTCGACATGCAGATCTCCTACAAGATCAACGACAACACGACGCTCGATATCAGTGGTGTCAACCTGACCAACGAAGTGCAGCAGGCGTACTACCACTTCGGCACCGCGGGTAACGCGCAGCTGACCAATTTCGGTACGCTCCAGATCGGACGTTCGGTCGCGGTCGGCCTGCGCTGGAAGCTGTAAGGCCCTGGGGTCGAACGACCCCGCCAGCCAGACAGGGCGTTGCTTGGTTCACACCAGCAACGCCCTTTTCCATGGTCCTACGGCTTGCATCCTGGATCGGCCTGGTCTGGCGCCGCGGTCTGCGCCAGCAGCAGCGCCCGGAAATCGTCCGACCGCATCGGCTTGCCGATCAAATAGCCCTGCAGCACGTCGCATCCGGTCGAGCGGATCGCTTCCTTCTGCAGCTCCGTCTCGATTCCCTCGCAGATCACGTCCAGCTTGAGCGACTTGGCAAAGGCGATGACGCCGTTGACGATGTCCAGGCAGCGCCGGTCCTGTTCGATCTCGCGCACGAACGAGCGGTCGATCTTGATCGCGGTGATCGGCAAGGTGCGCAAGTAAGACAGGTTCGAATAGCCGGTGCCGAAGTCGTCGAGGGCGATGCGGAAACCGTCGCGCTGCAGTGAGCGCAGCACCGACGCCGCCTTGTCGATGTCCTGCATCAGCATGCTCTCGGTGACTTCGAGCTTGATGCACTCGGGGTCCAGGTCGTAGCGGTTGACGAGGTTCTTCAGCAGCGGCGGCAGGTTTTCGTCCGTCAGCTGGCGCGGCGAGACGTTCACCGCCATGCGCAGCCGGTAGCCCAGCAATTCCCATTCGCGCGCCTGGCGGCACGCTTCTTCGCACACCCAGGCGCCGACGGACGTGATGGCGGGCGAGCCTTCCAGCATCGGCAGGAACAGGTCGGGGGCGAGCAGCCCGAGGCGCGGATGTTCCCAGCGCAGCAGCGCCTCCGCACCGACGACGGCGCCGTTCACGGCGCTCACCTGCGGCTGGTAGAACAGCACGAACTGGCGGCGTTCGAGGGCGGAGAACACGTCCTGGCGCAGTTCCAGGCGCTGCTTGAGCAGGTGGCGCGCGGCCGTCGAGAAGATGGCGTACGTGTGGCGGCCATTGTCCTTGGCCTCGTACATCGCGGCGTCCGCGTTGTTGAGCAGCTCGTCGGCCGAATACTCGCGGCCGTTGCCGATCGCGATGCCGATGCTGCCGCCCACCGTCACGTAATGGCCGTCGACGGCGATGGGGGTCGCGAGGTGCCGCAGGACGGCCGCGGCCACACCCTTCGCGCCGTCGGCGTTCATGCCTTCGAGGACGACCACGAACTCGTCGCCGCTGATGCGCGCGACCGTGATGCCGGCGCCGGCGAGGCTGCCCAGGCGCCGTCCGATTTCCTGCAAGGCCATGTCGCCCGCGCTGTGGCCGTGGGCGTCGTTGACTTCCTTGAAGTGGTCGAGGTCGACGAACAGGACGCCGACCGGGCGCTCGTCCTCGACCGAACGTGCCAGGGCCTCGTCGAGCGCGCGCAGGCAACTGAGGCGGTTGTGCAGGCCCGTCAGGCTGTCGTGCGTGGCCAGGTGCAGCAGCCGCGTCTCCGCTTCCTTGCGCTCGGTGACGTCGGCGAAGAATGCGGTGACGCCTTCGCGCGACGGGTACACGCGCAATTCGAGCCAGATGCCCAGCGGCGCGTAGAAGTTCTCGCAACGGGCGACTTCGCGGTCGTGCATCGCGTGCTGGTAGGCGTCGTAGAACGGGCCGCCGACGGATTCCGGGAACTCGTCCCACATGTTCTTGCCGATGAGGTCGTCCTGGCTACGGTCGATCCAGGCCGCGCCGCGCGCGTTGATGTACGTGAAGCGCCATTCGCGGTCGAGCGATACGCAGCCGTCGGAGATGCTCTCCAGGACGGTGCTCAGGCGTTCGCGCGCCTGCACGGCGGCCTGCTGGGCTTCGACGACTTCCGTCACATCCTGCAGGAAGGCGACGAAGTGGGTGGGCGTGTTCCCGTTCTCGCGCACGGGAAACAGGTGCATGCGGCACCAGAACGGGGTGCTGTCCTTGCGGTAGTTGCGCAGCAGCGCCGTGCAGATCTCGGCGCGCTCGACGCAGTGGCGGATCAGCGCGATCTCGGGCTGGTCGCGGTCGTCGCGCTGCAGGAAGCGGCAGTTGCGGCCGACGACTTCGTACAGCGCGTAACCCGTCATCCGTTCGAACGCGGGGTTGACGTACGCGATGGGATTGTCCGGCAGGCTGGCGTCGGAAATGATGATGCCCGTGTTGCTCGCCTCGATCAGTCGCTTGAAGAACGGCACCGGCAACTGTTCGATCTTGTCGAGGAGGGAGCGGACTTCTTCAGGAGAACAATTCTGCATGATCGTCTACCTTGGCGCTGGACGTTATCAGTGTAACGCCGCCTGAGGCCGGCATGCAGCACGAAAGACAGCGGTGTCCGCATCGAGTTGCCTGGCGGACGCAGCCGGTTCAATCCACGCCCAGCGCCGCCATTTTCGCCCGCAGCGCCAGCCGGTCCGCATCGATCTGCGCGCCGTTCGTCTGGCGCGACAGGGCGGCCTTGTCCTTGCGGCCGAGGAAGTAGGCGATGCGCTCGGCGTTGGCGCCGGACGGGTGCGGGATGCCGTGCAGGATCCGGTCCGCATCCAGCACGCCGCGCGCCGCCAGCCAGTCGAGCGCGAGGCCGACTTTCGGGCCCAGCGGTACGTACACCGCATCGGGCAGCGACGCCGCTTCGGCCGCGAAATAGTCGAGGAGCTGGGCCTGCAGCAGCGGCGTCGTCAGCATGTTCGGCGCCGCGCCGTTGTAATTCTTGTCATTAACGAAGACGGGATGGCGCAGCACGGCCGTCACGTGCATCAGGTGCGCGTGCGCGCCGAACAGCGACGCGCAACTGGCGATGCCGAGCCAGCGCTGCAGGCCCACGTGGTCGAGCAGGGCGACGAGGTTCGGCCGGATCGCGCCGGAAAACGCGCCGGTGTACTTGGCCGCGCGCAGAATCTCATCCTCTGCGGCACCTTGCGCCAGCAGGCGCCGCGCCTCGCGCACGGCGTTCTTCCATTGCACGAAGCCGGGCGAGATGCCGACGAGGACGAGCCGGGCCCCGTGGTTCACGTAATCGAACGGGATGTAGTGCGCGCTGATGTTGCCCGTGCGCGCCAGCAGGAAGCCGGCCGGGATCTGCGCGGGCGTGCCTGCGAGGTCCGGATCGGTGTCCAGGATGAGGTCGCGGAACGTGGAAAAGGTCGCCTGCATGAAATTGCAAAAAGTTCGGATGCCTCGCATTGTGCCACGTGAATCGTTCTCACTTCCTTTTAATGCGGCTTACCCATACGAAAAACGATATTGAAGTTGCCGAAAAATTGATTGGATCGTTCTCGATGTTGCGCCTAACATTACCGATAAGCATGCCAGTTCAGAAGGCTTCCCCAGCTTTCAGAAACATAACAATACTTACAAAGTCATAGGAGACGTATGGAACCCATCGCATCGGGCCGATCGGCGCCCGCTACCCGCGCGGCTGCCGTGCGCCGTCATGACCGTGTCGTCGGCTTTGCCCTCCGTTGGAAACACTGATTCAGGTTTCTAATCACTAGGCAATAATCAGGGTGCTGCGCGGAAGGAATCCGGGTAGCACCTTCGTCGTTTGGAAAGAGGTCCGTATGCATACCCAGAAACTCTCCACGCTCGAAAAAGTGGGCTTTGGCGCCGGTGACATGGCGCTCAACGTGGTGATCTCATCGATGATGCTGATCATCACTTTTTTCTATACGGACGTCTATGGACTCAAGACGACCGACCTCGCGCTGCTGTTCGTGCTCGTCAAGATCGTGGGCGCGATTTCCGACCTGATCGTCGGCCAGATGACGGACAGTTTCCTGTCCCGCTGGGGCCGCTACCGGCCGTATTTCCTGTTCCTCGCGATCCCGTACGGCCTATCCGTGTACGCCGTGTTCAGCACGCCGGACTGGAATTACGACGCCAAGCTCGTGTGGGCCTATTCCACCTACATCATCATGACGCTGATGACGTCGGGCGTGGGCGTGCCGTACATCTCGCTGATCAGCGGCCTGACGAGCGACCCGCAGGAGCGCCTGTCGGCCAACGGCTACCGCCTGTTCCTCGCGAAGGTCGGCGCGTTCATGGTCACGATCGTCGTGCCGATCCTCGCGCAGCGCTGGGGCAACGGCAACCAGGCCGCCGGCTACCAGGCGGCGATGGCCCTGATGGCGGTGCTGGGCGTCGTGCTGTTCCTGTTCACGTTCTTCACGACGACCGAACGCGTCGTCTACAAGACGAAGCGCCAGCCGCTGCTGGAACAGATCGCGGTGCTGGCGCAGAACGACCAGTGGCTGATCCTGTGCGCGGTCTGCGTGACGGGCACCATCGGCTACGTGATCCGCGGCTCCGTCGCCATTTATTACGCCAAGTATTATCTGCACGGCGACACGGAGACCGTGTCCGCCTTCCTGTCGACGGGTGTCGCGGCCGCGATCATTGCGATGGTCGTGTCGACGTGGGTGACCAAGTTCTATTGCAAGGTCAAACTGTTCCGCTACACGCAGCTGATGGTGGCGGTGCTGTCGGTGATGATTTATTTCCTGGTCAAGCCGGGCGACACGGCACTGGCCTTCTTCCTGTACTTCCTGCTGTCGCTCGTCGTCGACCTGCACGCACCGGTGTTCTGGTCCGCGATCGCCGAGACCATCGACTATGGCCAAGTGAAAACGGGCAAGCGCGTGTCGGGCTTCGCGTTCGGCGGCATCTCGGTCGCGCAGAAGGCCGGCATGGGACTCGCGGGCGGCATGGTGGGCCTGCTGCTGAATTATTTCCACTACCAGCCGAACCAGGAACAGAGCGCGCTGGCGCTGCAGGGCATCGCCCTGATGCTGTCCGTGATTCCCGGCTTCTTCCATTTCCTGATGGGGGCGCTGATGTTCAAGTACCGCATCAGTGATGAGTATTACTCTACCGTCAAGGAAGATTTGCGGGCGAGCCAGGCCGCGGCGGGCTGATTTTTTGAACGTCATCCCCGCGAAAGCGGGGATCCATGCTGAGTGTGCGATTGAGCCATCCTCGGCGATTCTGCGAAGTCTCCATGGATTCCCGCCTTCGCGGGAATGACGGTTTTTAATGTAAAGATGAGAATTGCTATGGAAACCGTTCTTAAACCTCTGATCGAACAACGCGCCGACCCATATATCTACAAGCACACGGACGGCTATTACTACTTCACCGCCTCGGTCCCGCAATACGACCGCATCGAACTGCGCCGCGCAAGGACGATCGCGGAACTGGCCGCCGCACCCACCGTCGACGCGTGGGTCAAGCCGGACACGGGCCCGTACAGCGAGCTGATCTGGGCGCCCGAGCTGCACTTCAACATGGGCGCGTGGTACGTCTATTTCGCCGCCGCGCCGAGCCGCGAGATCAAGTACAAGCTGTTCCAGCACCGCATGTACGCGATCCGCAATACCAACGCGAATCCGCTCGAAGGCACGTGGGAATTCATGGGCCAGGTCGACACGGGCATCGACACGTTCTGCCTGGACGCGACCACGTTCAACCACAACGGCGTGTTGTACTACCTGTGGGCGCAGAAGGATAACGAGATCGAAGGCAATTCGAACCTGTACATCGCGAAGATGAAGACGCCGTGGCAGATCGAAGGCAAGCCCGTGCTGCTGTCGAAGCCCGAACACGATTGGGAAATCCGCGGTTTCTGGGTCAACGAAGGCCCGTCCGTCCTGCGCCGCAACGGCAAGATTTTTATTTCGTATTCGGCCAGCGCCACCGACGAGAATTACGCGATGGGCCTGTTGTGGGCCGACGAGAATGCGGACCTGCTCGATCCGGCCGTATGGACAAAGTCGCGCGAGCCCGTGTTCCGTACATGCTACGATCACGGCATCTACGGACCCGGCCACAATAGCTTTACCTATGCTGAAGATGGCGACACCGTCATGCTCGTCTACCACGCGCGCACTTATACGGAAATCGTCGGCGATCCGTTGTGGAACCCGGACCGCCATACCTTCGTCAAACCGCTGCGTTGGGACGAGAACGGCATGCCGGTATTCGGGCGGCCATCTACCCTCTGAGGAAACAACAACGTGCAAAACGGAATTACCCAAGCGCCGTTCGGGACCTTGCCCGACGGTCGGCAAGTCAACCAGTACACGCTCAAGAACAATAACGGCATGGTCGTCAAGGTGCTGGACTTCGGCGGCATCATCACCGAGATCCACGTCCCGGACCGCGACGGCGTCTTTGCCGACGTCGCCCTCGGCTTCGAAACGCTCGAGCCCTATGTCAAGGACAGCCCGTATTTCGGCGCGCTGATCGGCCGCTACGGCAACCGCATCGGCAAGGGCCGCTTCACGCTCGACGGCAAGGAGGTCCAGCTGACGACCAACAACGGCAACAACCACCTGCATGGCGGCGATCCGGGCTACGACAAGGTGTTGTGGACGGCCGCTGTCGAAGGCGACAGCCTCGTCCTGCGCTACCACAGCCCGGACGGCGAGCAGGGTTATCCCGGCAATCTCGACGCCATCGCCACGTATGTGCTGACCGACGACAACGAGATCGTCGTGCGCTTCCACGCCGTGACCGACCAGCCGACGCCCGTCAACCTCACCCAGCACAGCTATTTCAACCTGGCCGGAGCAGGGCAGGGCGACATCCTCGCCCATGAGATCACGATCGACGCGGATAAATTCGTGCCCATCGATGCGGAATCGATCCCGTTCGGCGAACTGGCCCCCGTGACGGGCACGCCGTTCGATTTCCGCAAGCCGCGCGCGATCGGCGAGCGCATCACGCAACCGGACAAGCAACTGCGCCACGGTACCGGCTACGACCATTGCTGGGTGCTGAACAAGCACCTGGGCGACAAGAGCCTGAAGCGCGCCGTCCACGTGGTCGAGCCCACGACGGGCCGCGTGCTCGAACTGTTCACGCAGGAACCGGGCGTGCAGTTCTACAGCGGTAACTTCCTCGACGGCTCGCTGAGCGGCAAGGGCCATCCCTGGATTTTCCGCAGCGGCTTCTGCATCGAGCCGGAACACTACCCGGATTCGCCGAACCAGCCGACGTACCCGAACACGATCCTGCGTCCGGGCGAGGTCTATGAAACGGAATCGCGCTTCCGCTTCTCGGTGGCGCAATAAGTCAATCAGGAGAGACGCTACATGATGGAACTGGTGGTGGATGGCCGGAACGTACTCGGCGAGGGAATCATCTGGGACGACAAGGACGCGCGCCTGTTCTGGACCGATATCGAAGGCAGCGAACTGTGGTCGCACGCCCCCGCGACGGGCGCGTTGCAGCGCTGGCCGCTGCCCGAGCGCCTGTGCTCGATGGCGCTGACGCACGACGACGGCCGCCTGCTGCTGGGCCTCGCCTCCGGCCTGGCGTTCTTCGATCTCGCCAGCGGAGAACTCGACCGCATCTGCGACGTCGAGGCAGACCTGCCCACCACGCGTCTCAATGACGGCCGCACCGACCGCCAGGGCCGCTTCGTTTTCGGCGTGTTCAACCAGGCCGAGAACCCGAAGGAGCCGATCGGCGGCTTCTACCGGCTGAACCACGACCTGTCGCTGGAGCGCCTGCCGCTGGGCGGCGTCGCCATCGCCAACAGCATCTGCTTCAGCCCGGACGGCCGCACGATGTATTACGCGGACTCGGGCACGCGCGAGATCCGTTGCTGCGACTACGACCCGGACACCGGCGC
Source organism: Massilia sp. CT11-108 (assembly GCF_047302915.1). Lineage (NCBI taxonomy): Bacteria > Pseudomonadati > Pseudomonadota > Betaproteobacteria > Burkholderiales > Oxalobacteraceae > Massilia > Massilia sp. CT11-108. The sequence continues at coordinate 19,790 of NZ_JBKYMO010000009.1, forward strand.
AGTGGCTAACCTGCGCGAATTCGCGGCGGCCGACGCGGCCCCGGGCGATCCGGACGGCTCGACGATCGATGCGGACGGCTATCTGTGGAGCACGCGCTGGGGCGCGGGGCAGGTCGTGCGCTTCGCCCCGGATGGTACCGTCGATCGCGTATTGACGTTGCCGGCGCCGCAACCGACGTGTCCGGCGTTCGGCGGCCGCAACCTGGACGTCTTGTATGTCACTTCCGCAACAGTTGGCCTGCGCGCCGGCCAACTGGCGGATGCACCAAAATCGGGCGGTGTGTTTGCAAAATCGCTAACAATTAAGGGCTTGGCAGAGGTTAAATTCGCTGGCCGGAGCCGATAGCGGTAACAGCGATGTCGATAACGATATCGATTGCTGCTAAAAATTGATTGGAAAGTTATCTTAGCGGCCTTTAGACTTCCTTCATCGCTGAGCTGGACGACGACAAGGGTCGCTCAGATTACAAAAACGACGGAGGAAGAATGTCCGAGACAAAAAAGAAGCCCACCCTGCGTTCAGCAGCGTGGTTCGGTACCCAGGACAAGAACGGCTTCATGTACCGGAGCTGGATGAAGAACCAGGGTATCCCCGATCATGAATTCCAGGGCAAGCCGATCATCGGCATCTGTAACACCTGGTCCGAACTCACGCCCTGCAACGCCCATTTCCGCAAGCTGGCCGAGCACGTCAAGCGCGGCATCCTGGAGGCGGGCGGCTTCCCGGTCGAATTCCCCGTCTTCTCGAACGGCGAGTCGAACCTGCGCCCGACCGCCATGCTGACCCGTAACCTGGCCAGCATGGACGTCGAAGAATCCATTCGCGGCAACCCGATGGACGGCGTCGTCCTCCTGGTCGGCTGCGACAAGACCACGCCGGCCCTGCTGATGGGCGCCGCGAGCGTCGACATTCCGGCCATCGTCGTCACCGGCGGCCCGATGCTGAACGGTAAGCTGAACGGACAGGACATCGGCTCCGGCACCGCCGTCTGGAAACTGCACGAGCAGGCCAAGGGCGGCCAGATCTCGATGCACGACTTCCTCGCCGCCGAAGCCGGCCATGCGCGCTCGGCCGGCACCTGCAACACGATGGGCACCGCGTCGACGATGGCCTGCATGGCCGAATCGCTCGGCGTCTCGCTGCCGCACAATGCCGCGATCCCCGCCGTCGACGCGCGCCGCTACGTGCTGGCGCACATGTCGGGCATGCGCATCGTCGAGATGGTCAACGAAGACCTCAAGCTGTCGAAGATCCTCAAGCGCGAGAACTTCGAGAACGCGATCCGCACGAACGCCGCGATCGGCGGCTCGACCAACGCCGTGATCCACCTGAAAGCCATCGCCGGCCGCATGGGCGTGCCGCTGGAACTGGAAGACTGGACCGCCGTCGGCAAGGGCACCCCGACCATCGTCGACCTGCAGCCGTCCGGCCGCTTCCTGATGGAAGAGTTCTATTACGCCGGCGGCCTGCCGGGCGTGCTGCGCCGCCTGGGCGAAAGCAACCTGCTGCCGCACAAGGACGCGCTGACCGTGAACGGCAAGACGATCTGGGAAAACGTCCAGGACGCGCCGATCTACAACGACGAAGTGATCCGCAAGATCGACAACCCGCTGATCGACGACGGCGGCATCTGCATCCTGCGCGGCAACCTGGCCCCGCGCGGCGCCGTGCTGAAACCGTCGGCCGCCTCGCCGCACCTGATGAAGCACCGCGGCAAGGCCGTCGTGTTCGAGGACTTCGATCACTACAAGGCGCGCATCGTCGATCCGGACCTGGACGTCGACGAGAACTCGATCCTCGTGATGAAGAACTGCGGTCCGAAGGGTTACCCGGGCATGGCCGAAGTGGGCAACATGGGGCTGCCGCCGAAGCTGCTGGCGAAGGGCATCACCGACATGGTCCGCATCTCCGACGCGCGCATGAGCGGCACCGCCTACGGCACCGTCGTGCTGCACGTGGCGCCGGAAGCGATGGCCGGCGGTCCGCTGGGCATCGTCAAGGACGGCGACTTCATCGAACTCGATTGCAAGGCCGGCCGCCTGCACCTGGACGTGCCGGAAGACGAGATCAAGACCCGTCTCGCCGACCGCGCCGAGAACCAGAAGGAAGCGCCGCGCACCGGTTACGCGGGCCTGTACCTGGATCACGTGCTGCAGGCGGACGAGGGCTGCGACTTCGACTTCCTCGTCGGCTGCCGCGGTTCGGCCGTGCCCAAGCATTCCCATTGATTGATCGACGTTGGACGCGTGAACGGTTTGGCCGTTCCCGCGTCCTGTTCATTCTGAACGAACGGATTCCACCATGCTGCTCATCCAATACAAATCCGCCACCGGCGACCGCCGCGTCGGCATCCTGAACGGCGACGCCGTCACCGCCATCACCGGCTACGCCACCACGCTGGAACTCGCCAAGGCCGCGATCGCGCAAGGCAAGTCGCTCGCCGCGCTGGCCGACGCATCCGCCACCGGCGACAAAGAATCCTATGAAGCGATCGCGCAGGCAGGCCGCGTGCTGGCCCCGATCGACCACCCGGACGCCGCGCACACCTACGTCACCGGCACGGGCCTGACGCACCTGGGCAGCGCCGACGCGCGCGACGCCATGCACAAGAAGATCGGCGGCGACGTCGAGTCGCTGTCGGACTCCATGAAGATGTTCCGCATGGGCGTCGAAGGCGGCAAGCCGGAAGCGGGCAAGGCCGGCGTGCAGCCGGAATGGTTCTACAAAGGCGACGGCTCGATCGTGCGCGCCAGCGGCCAGGACATGGAAATGCCGGACTTCTCTCTGGACGGCGGCGAAGAGCCGGAGATCGCCGGCCTGTACGTGATCGGCGACGACGGCCAGCCGTACCGCGTCGGTTTCGCGATCGGCAACGAGTTCTCGGACCACGTGACGGAACGCCAGAACTACCTGTACCTCGCGCACTCGAAGCTGCGCAACTGCGGCGTCGGCCCGGCGCTGCTGGTCGGCGAACTGCCGGCCCACGTCGAAGGCGTGTCGCGCATCCGCGCCGCCGACGGTTCCGTGCGCTGGGAAAAAGCGTTCGTGTCGGGTGAGCAGAACATGTCGCACACCATCGGCAACCTGGAATACCATCACTTCAAGTACGGCCTGTTCAACCGCCCGGGCGACGTGCACATCCACTTCTTCGGCACCGCGACCCTGAGCTTCGCCGACAATATCAGCGTGCAGGCCGGCGAGACGTTCGAAGTCGAGTCGCCGCAATTCGGCCCTGCGCTGCGCAACAAGCTCGCCGTCCAGTCCACCCAATTCGCGAAAGTAAAGACCTTATGACCATCGCACAGATCACGGGCGAAGCCCTCATCGGCGGCGTCGCCCAGCGCGGCGCCGGCGGCTCGTTCAAAGCCTGGAACCCGGGCGCGCGCACGCATATCGAACCCGCATTCAACATGGTCGACATCGCCCAGATCGACCAGGCCTGCGGCCTGGCCGGCAAGGCGTTCGACATCTTCCGCAACACGACCGACGAAGAGCGTGCCGCGTTCCTCGACACGGTCGCCGAGCAGATCATGGCCCTGGGCGATGCCCTGGTCGAGCGCGCGATGGCGGAAACCGGCCTGCCGCGCGGCCGCATCGAAGGCGAGCGTGGCCGCACCTGCACCCAGCTGAAACTGTTCGCCAGCCTGCTGCGCGAAGGTTCGTGGCAGGATCCGCGCATCGACCCGGCCCTGCCGCAGCGCACGCCGCCGCGTCCCGACCTGCGCAGCCGCCTGATCGGCGTCGGTCCCGTCGCCGTGTTTGCCGCATCGAACTTCCCGCTCGCGTTCTCCGTCGCCGGCGGCGACACGGCATCGGCCTTCGCGGCCGGCTGCCCGGTCGTGCTGAAGGCCCACTCGGCCCACCCGGGCACGTCGGAACTGGTGGCGCGCGCCGTCGTGAAAGCCGTCGAACTGTGCGGCCTGCCGGCCGGCACGTTCGCGCTGCTGACCGGCACGGGCAACGGCATCGGCCAGGCGCTCGTCGCGCATCCGGCCATCCAGGCCGTCGGCTTCACCGGTTCGCGTTCGGGCGGCACCGCACTGATGGCCGTCGCAGCCGGCCGCCAGCAGCCGATCCCGGTCTACGCCGAGATGAGCAGCATCAACCCGGTGTTCCTGCTGCCGCAGGCGCTGGAACAGCACGCCGAGCGCATCGGCCGCGAATTCGCCGCGTCGCTCACGCTGGGCGTCGGCCAGTTCTGCACCAACCCTGGCCTCGTGCTGGCGATCGACGGTCCGGGCCTGTCCACGTTCTGCGCATCGGCGACGGCCGCGCTGAACGACACGCAGCCCGCCACGATGCTGTCGGCCGGTATCGCGTCGAGCTTCCGCCGCGGCGTGGGCGCGTTGGCCAGCAACGAAGCGGTGACCACGCTGCTGCGCCTGGAGCACGAGGAGAACCAGGGCCACGCCGCGCTGTTCCGCGTGGAAGGCGACGCCTTCCTGGCCCGCAAGGAGCTGCACGAAGAAGTGTTCGGCCCGGCCTCGCTGCTGGTCGTGTGCAAGGACGTCGAGCAGATGCGCGCCATCGTCGAGCACCTGGAAGGCCAGCTGACGGCCGCGATCCACCTGGAAGAGGGCGACATCGCGGCGGCGCGGGTCCTGCTGCCGACGCTGGAGCGCAAGGTCGGCCGCATCCTGGCCAACGGCTTCGGCACCGGCGTGGAAGTGGCGCATGCGATGGTGCACGGCGGTCCGTTCCCGGCCACGGCCGACGGCCGCAGCACCTCGGTGGGCACGGGCGCGATCTTCCGCTTCCTGCGCCCCGTGGCGTACCAGAACCTGCCGCAGGCACTGCTGCCGGCGGTGCTGCGCGACGAGAACCCGCGCGGCATCTGGCGCCGCCGCGACGGCGCGCTGGGCAAGGAATAAGTACGAAAGATGGCGGCGCCGGGGGTATCCTGGCGCCGCTTACAATAAGATTTAGGAGACGACGATGGGTACTTTAGCCAAGTACGGTAGCCTCGAAGGCAAACGGGTATTCGTGACGGGCGGCGGCAGCGGGATCGGTGAAGCGATCGTCGCCGCGCTGGTGGAGCAGGGCGCGCTGGTCGGCTTCGTCGACATCATGCGCGACGCCAGCGAGGCGCTGGTGGCGCGACTCGCTGCGGCGGGCCACAAGGCGCCGATCTACCGTTACTGCGACATCACCGACATCCCGAGCCTGCAGGCCGTGATGGCCGAGATGGCCGCCAAGCTGGGCGACTTCGACGTCATCGTCAACAACGCCGCCAACGACCAGCGCCACCAGATCGGCGAGGTGTCGGTCGAGTACTGGGACGAGCGCATCGCCATCAACCAGCGTCCGATGTTCTTCACCGTGCAGGCGGCGCTGGAAGGCATGAAGCGCCGCGGCGGCGGCTCCGTCATCAACTTCAGTTCGATGTCGTGGCACGCCAAGAACCCGAACTACCCGATTTATGCGACCACGAAGGCATCCGTGATCGGCCTGACGCGCTGCCTCGCGCGCGACCTCGGACAATTCAACATCCGCGTCAACACCGTGACGCCGGGCTGGGTGATGACCCAGCGCCAGATCGACCTGTGGCTGGACGAGGCGGGCGAGGCCGAGATCGCCCGCTCGCAATGCCTGCCGGGCAAGCTGATGCCCGAGGATATCGCCGCGATGGTGCTGTTCCTGTCCGCCGACGACAGCAAGATGTGCACGGGGCAGGAATTCATCGTCGATGCCGGGTGGGTGTGACGGATATACCGTCGCATTTCCGATCCCGCCGCTACCTTCAAGACCGTCATTCCCGCGCACGCGGGAATCCATACTGGGACTCTCCGGCACGTGTCCTATGGATTCCCGCTTCCGCGGGAATGACGGCTGTTAATGCAATCACCTTAACGACCAAAACAAACGGAGACCACATGAAGGCATTCCAACCCAAAGTCCTCGCCCTCGGCCTTGCCGCCGCATTCTGCGCCGGCGCCGCGTTCGCCCAGGTGAACGTCACCGTCGACGCGTCCAAGCCGGGCGCGGTGATCGACAAGGACGTCTACGGCCAGTTCGCCGAGCACCTCGGCACCGGCATCTACGGCGGCCTGTGGGTTGGCCCGGATTCGAAGATCCCGAACACCAAAGGGTGGCGCAACGACGTCGTGGGCGCGCTGAAGGACATGCACGTGCCGCTGGTCCGCTGGCCGGGCGGCTGCTTCGCCGACGAATACCACTGGCGCGAAGGCATCGGCCCGCGCAACAAGCGTCCGGTGAAGGTCAACACGAACTGGGGCGGCGTCCCGGAAAACAATGCGGTCGGTACGCATGAATTCTTCGACCTCGTCGAGATGCTGGGCGCGGACGCCTACGTCAACGGCAACCTGGGCACCGGTACCCCGCAGGAAGCGGCCGAGTGGATCGAATACATGACGTCGGAAGGCAAGTCGACGCTGGCCGAACTGCGCGCGAAGAACGGCCACCCGGCGCCGTTCAAGGTCGCCTATTTCGCGATCGGCAACGAGTCGTGGGGCTGCGGCGGCAACATGCGTCCCGAGTACTACGCCGACCTGTACCGCCAATGGAATACCTTCCTGAAGGCGCCGCAGCACCTGCGTCCGAAGATGATCGCCAGCGGCGGCACCGGCGACGACACGGCATGGACCGACGTCCTGTCGCGCGACCTGAAGGGCCGCACGGACGGCATCAGCTTCCACTACTACACGCTGCCGACCGGTAAATGGGAAGTGAAGGGCGCCGCCACCGGCTTCCCGGAATCGGAATGGTTCTCGACGATGTCGCAGACGCTGCGCATGGATGACTTCATCCGCAAGAACGTCGCGATCCTCGACAAGAACGACCCGGAGAAGAAGATCGGCTTCGACGTGGACGAGTGGGGCACCTGGTACGACGTCGAGAAGGGCACCAACCCGGGCTTCCTGTTCCAGCGTAATACGATCCGCGACGCCGTCGTGGCCGCGCTCAACTTCAACATCTTCCATGCCCACGCCGACCGCGTACGCATGACGAACATCGCGCAGATGGTCAACGTGCTGCAGGCCATGATCATCACCGACAACGAGAAGATGCTGCTGACGCCGACGTACTACGCCTTCAAGATGTACGTGCCGTTCCAGGGCGCGACGTCGCTGCCGGTGTCGCTGTCGAACAACACGACCTACGGCTCGAACGGCCAGGGCGTGCCGGGCATCAGCGCGTCGGCCGCGAAGGCCAAGGACGGCAAGACCTACGTCGCCCTCGTCAACACGAACCCGCATGACGCCACCGACGTCGTCCTGAACGTCGCCGGCCAGAACGTCGGCGCCGTGCGCGGCCAGCTGCTGACGGCCGATGCGATGGACGCCCACAACACCTTCGAGCGCAAGGACGCCGTGAAGCCCGTGCCGTTCAGCGCCAACGCCAGCGGCGGCAAGCTGACGATCAAGGTGCCGGCCAAGTCGGTGCTGGTGGTGGCCGTGGAAGGCTGACGCATGGCGCACGCATTCACTCCGCGTGCGCTGGCTGCCGCGGTCGCGGCCGCGAAGACGACGGACCTGATGAACTGGACGAAGATCGCCGACGGCGTCAACGACGCCAACCCGCTGTTCACGAAAGTAACGGCGGCGCTGGCCGATACGTTCGCGTGGGCCCAGGTGACGGACCTGTGGGCGCCCGACGTCATCCAGCTGGACGACGGCAAGTTCTACATGTACTACGACGCGTGCAAGGGCGATTCGCCCCGCTCGGCGCTGGGCGTGGCCGTGGCCGACAAGGTCGATGGCCCGTACGTCAACAAGCAGGTGTTCCTGAAATCCGGCATGTGGGGCGAGGCGAGCCCGGACGGCACGGTGTACGACGCGCTGAAGCATCCGAACGTCGTCGACCCGAACGTGTTCCGCGACGCGGCCGGCAAGCCGTGGATGATCTACGGCTCCTACTCCGGCGGCATCTTCATCATGGCGATGGACCCGGCCACCGGCCTGCCCGTCGCCGGGCAGGGCTACGGCAAGCACCTCATGGGCGGCAACCACGCGCGCATCGAAGGCGCATACGTGATGTACAGTCCGGCCACGAAGTACTACTACCTGTTCACGTCGTTCGGCGGACTGGATGCGGCCGGCGGCTACAACCTGCGCGTGGCACGTGCGACGAGCCCGGACGGCCCGTACCTGGACGCCTCCGGCAAGGACATGGCCGAGGTGAAGTCGGATCCGACGAAACCCCTGTTCGACGACGCGAGCATCGCGCCGTTCGGCCAGAAGCTCGTGGGCAGCCACCAGTTCGCGCTGGCGGCCGGAGAATCCGGCACGCCGCTCGGCTACGTGTCGCCCGGCCACAATTCGGCCCGCTACGAAGCGGCGACGAACCAGTACTTCCTGATCTTCCACACCCGCTTCCCGGGCCAGGGCGAGTATCACGAAGTGCGCGTGCACGAAATGTTCATCAACGAGGACGGCTGGCCGGTGGCGGCGCCGCTGCGCTACGTGCCGCTGGCGAAGAGCGCGACGCCGATCGCACCGACCGTCACCGGCGCGGACACCGCGGGCGCATACAAGATGGTCAACCACGGCAAGGACATCTCGGCCACCGTGAAGCCGTCCGTCGCGATCCGGCTCGACGCCGCCGGCACGGTGACGGGCGGCGCGAGCGGCACGTGGACGCACAAGGGCAACAACAACGTGGCCATCGTGATCGACGGCGTCACGTACAGCGGCGTGCTGTCGCGCCAGTGGAACCCGAACGCGAACGCGTTTGCCGTGACCTTCACGGCGCAGTCGAAGACCGGCGTGTCGCTGTGGGGCATCCGCACGGGCCCGTAATCGAAAGGAGCAGGCATGCGTAAAGCAGTGGTACTCGGCGTCGGCGCGGTGGCGCTGGCCGCGGCGTGGATGGCGCAGGCGTCGCAGGTCGGCGTGCACGACCCCGTGATGGCCAGGGACGGCAGCACCTACTACCTGTACAGCACGGGCCCCGGGATCACGTTCTATTCGTCGTCCGACATGCTGCACTGGAAGCCGGAAGGCCGCGTGTTCGCGGGCGAGCCCACGTGGGCGAAGCGCGCCGCGCCCACGTTCAACGACCATATCTGGGCGCCGGACATCCACCAGCACAACGGCCGCTGGCTGCTGTACTACTCGGTGTCCGGCTTCGGCAAGAACACGTCGGGCATCGGCGTCACGACCAATGCCACGCTCGACCCGCGCGCGCCGAACTACCGCTGGGAAGACCAGGGCATGATGGTGCAGTCGGTGCCGGGCCGCGACCTGTGGAACGCCATCGACCCGAACGTCGTCGAGGACGACAAGGGCCAGGGCTGGATGAGCTTCGGCTCGTTCTGGGGCGGCATCAAGCTCGTGAAGCTGGACGACAGCTGGACGAAGCTCGCCGAACCGCAGGAATGGCACACGATCGCGCGCCGCGAGCGTCCCGCGTTCACGCCGGACGAGGACGCGGCGCCGGCCGAGATCGAAGGACCGTTCATCTTCAGGAAGAACGGTTATTACTACCTGTTCGTCTCGTGGGGCCTGTGCTGCCGGGGGCCGAAGAGCACGTACCACGTCGTCGTGGGCCGCGCGCAGGACGTGAAGGGACCGTACCTCGACCGCCAGGGCAAGGATATGGCGAAAGGCGGCGGCTCGCTCGTCGTCAAGGGCGACAAGGACTGGCAGGGGCTCGGCCACAACAGCGCCTACACGTTCGACGGCAAGGACTACCTCGTGCTGCACGCCTACGAGACGGCCGACAAGTACAAGCAGAAGCTGAAAGTGATGGACATCCGCTGGGACAAGGACGGTTGGCCCACGGTCGATCCCAAAGACCTCAACAAGTATGTGAGCGAAGAACTGAAATGAAGCTGACACGCATCGCCGCGCTATTGTTCACCCTGGGCGCGACGTGCGCCCAGGCCGCCGACCTGTTCCCGCTGCAGGCCGTGCGCCTGGGGCCCAGCCCCTTCCTCGACGCCCAGGCGACGGACCTGAACTACCTGATGGCGATGGAGCCGGACCGCCTGCTGGCGCCATTCCTGCGCGAAGCGGGGCTCACGCCGAAGCAGCCCAGCTACGGCAACTGGGAATCGTCGGGACTGGACGGCCACATGGGCGGGCACTACCTGTCGGCGCTGGCATTGATGTATGCGTCGACCGGCGATGCCGAAGTCAAGAAGCGCCTCGACTACTTCGTCGCGGAGCTGAAGCGCGCGCAGACGGCCAACGGCGACGGCTATGTCGGCGGCGTGCCCGGTGGCCGCGCCGCGTGGCGCGATGTCGCCGCGGGCAAGCTCCATGCGGACAACTTCTCCGTCAACGGCAAGTGGGTTCCGTGGTACAACCTGCACAAGGTCTACGCGGGCCTGCGCGACGCGTACCGCTATGCCGGCAACGAGGATGCGAAGGCGATGTTGATCGCCATGGCCGACTGGGCCCTGCGCCTGACGAGCCGCCTGACGGACGAGCAGATGCAGCAGATGCTGAAGGCCGAACACGGCGGCATGAACGAGGTGCTCGCCGACGTCGCCCAGATGACGGGGGACCAGCGCTACATGGACCTGGCGCTGAGGTTCTCGCACCAGGCCATCCTGCAGCCGCTGGAGAAGCACGAGGACAAGCTGACGGGCCTGCACGCGAACACGCAGATCCCGAAAGTCATCGGCTTCAAGCGCATCGGCGACCTCACGGGCCGCAAGGACATGGCGGATGCCGCCGCGTTCTTCTGGCAGACCGTCGTCGACCACCGCACGGTGGCCATCGGCGGCAACAGCGTCAGGGAGCACTTCCATGACGACAAGGACTTCAGCCCCATGATCAACGAGGTCGAGGGGCCGGAGACCTGCAACACGTACAACATGCTGAAGCTGACGGAGATGCTGTTCGAGACCTCGGACAAGGCAGCGTACGCCGACTACTACGAGCGTGCGCTGTACAACCACATCCTCGCGTCCGAACGTCCTGGCACGGGCGGCTTCGTCTACTTCACGCCGATGCGCCCGAACCACTACCGCGTGTACTCGCAGGTGGACCAGGCGATGTGGTGCTGCGTGGGCTCCGGCATCGAGAGCCACGCGAAGTACGGCGAATTCATCTATGCCCATGAGGGCGATGCGTTGTTCGTGAACCTGTTCATCCCGTCGACGCTCGACTGGCGCGAGAAGAACGTCAAGGTCACGCAGGCGAACAACTTCCCCGACCAGGCCAGCACGCGCATGACTGTCGACGGCGATGCCAGGTTCGCGCTGAAGATCCGCTATCCGGCCTGGGTCGCGCCGGGCAAGCTGGGCGTGAAGGTGAACGGCAAGGCCGTGAAGGTGAATGCGCAGCCGGGCAGCTACGTCAGTATCGAGCGCACGTGGAAGAAGGGCGACCGCGTCGACGTGAGCCTGCCGATGACGATGCGGCTCGAGCAGATGCCGGACAAGTCGAATTACTACGCGGTGCTGTACGGCCCCATCGTGCTGGCCGCGAAGACGAATCCGTTCCCGACCGAGCACCTGAACTTCCTCGCGGACGATTCGCGCATGGGCCACAGCCCGTCCGGCCAGGTGTGCCCGCTGGAGGCGGCGCCGACCTTCGTCTCGGACAGCAAGGATTTCACCCGGCGCTTCAAGCCGGTAAAAGGCAAGCCGCTGACGTTCACGGCGCCCGGCGTCGTGCAGGGCGGGGCGGGGTCGTCGACGGAATTCATCCCGTTCTTTCGCCTGCACGACTCGCGCTACATGATCTACTGGCAGCAGAGCACCCCGGCCGAATTCGCCCGCATGAAGGAAGAGAATGCTGCGAACGAAGCGGAGCGCCTCGCGCTGGACGCCCAGACCATCGACCAGGTGGCGCCGGGCGAGCAGCAGCCGGAATCGGACCACGGCTTCAAGGGCGAGGGTGCCGACGCGGGCCTGAACAACGGCCGCCACTGGCGCCATGCGACGAAGTGGTTCAGCTACCAGTTGAACGATCCCAAGCACGAAGCGAAGGCGCTGCGCCTCACGTTCGCGCGCGGGGACGCGGGCCGCAGGTTCGACATCGTCGTCGACGGCCAGCGCATCGCCGAAGTGGAACTGGCGGCCGGCGAGGACCAGGAGTTCTACACGCGCGACTTCGCGCTGCCGCCCGCGCTGGTGCAGGGCGCGAACGGCAAGCTCGAAGTCAAGTTCGTCGCGAAGGAAGGCTCGATGGCGGGTGGGTTGTACGGGCTGCGATTGATGCGCTGACTCAAAAAGCACTACGTTGAGCTAAAAACCGTCATTCCCGCGCAGGCGGGAATCCAAGCTCTGCACGCGTCGCGATAACGCGTGCAAATTGGGTCCCCGCCTGCGCGGGGACGACGTTTCAGACGTTAACGTTTAGCCTGCGCCCGCGCCCTCACCATCTTGTTCAACACCTTCCACCGCGCCCGCTCCGCGATGCGATCCAGCGGCGTCGCCGCCGCATGCCGCACCTCGCGCAACAGCTTGTGGTAGTTGCGCAGCCGGTCCGCATCCACGACGCCGCGCACCGCGCATCCCGGCTCCTCCACGTGCGTGCAGTCATGGAAACGGCAGTGCGCCGCCAGCGTCTCGATGTCGTCGAACGCCGCGTTGACGTCGTCCTCGTCGGCGTCCGGCTGCCAGCTGCGCAGGCCCGGCGTGTCGATCACGCAGGCGCCGCCCGCGCACAGGTGCAGCGAGCGTGACGTCGTCGTGTGGCGGCCGCGGTCGTCGCCCTTGCGCACGCCGCCCGTCTGCTGCTGCGCGCCGGTCAGGGTGTTCGTGAGCGTCGACTTGCCCACGCCGGACGTGCCGAGCAGGACGAGCGTCTGGCCTTCTCCGGTCCATGGTGCCAGCGCGTCTGCGGCGCCGGCTTCCTGCGGATGCACGCGCACCACCGGCACCGCCGCCGGCAGGCGCGCGTCCACTTGCGCCGCTTTCGTGTCCGCGTCGGGCACGAGATCGCCCTTCGTCAGCACGATCACGGGCGCCACGTCACAGGATCTGGCCACCATCAGGTAGCGCTCCAGCCGGCGCAGATTGAAATCGCCGTCGAGGCCCATCACCAGGAGGGCCGTGTCGACGTTGGCCGCCAGCCGCTGGCGCGTGCCGTGGGCGTCGCGCCGTGCCAGCTGATTCAGCGGGTCGACGAGTGTGTGGACCCACGCTTCGTTTTGCTCGTTAAGGTCGAACAGTACCCAGTCGCCGACGGCAAGCGGCGCGTCGAGGGATGGATGCGGGCGGGCGGGGAATTCACGCTGGCCGTCGTGCAGGATGAGGGCGGTGCGGTGCACGCTCGCCACGCGCGCGGGTAGTCCGCGGTCGTGCGGGGCGAGGCGTGCGGCGATGGAGTTGGTGAGTCCGATACGGCGCAGTGCCGCGATATCGAAGTCGATCATGGTCGTTGTGTTCCTGTTGCGAAGCGCGCGGACGCGCGGGCACGCTGCCGCACGCAATACGATGCGGCGGCAACGATGGATTTGGTCAGGGAAGGTCGGCGCGGCTGGCGCGCCCATTCGCAACGACGATGAGCGACGACGGTGATCGGCGAAGAAAGGCGGTCAGGCGGCCGACGGGAGGGCAATATCCGGCTGGTTCATGGGGCGCTCCTCGTCAGTGAATGAAAAGGCAAGTATAGCGCGGCGGCCCGGCCATGCAACCGACATTTGTATTGATGCCGAAATGGATATGTCTACCGTCAAAAAAATGATTGGATAGATATGTCAGTTCTGTCATAGTATCCGTGCACAACAATTCCGGAGACTAAGTGATGATCATCACCCGCAGAACCCTCCTGGGCGCCGCTGCCGCCATCGCGTGCGCCGCCGCCATCCCGGCTTTCGCCGCCAAACCCCTCACGATCGGCTTCTCGCAGGTCGGCGCCGAAAGCGAATGGCGCACTGCGAATACCGCCTCGATCAAGGACGCCGCCAAGAAGGCCGGCGTCAACCTGAAATTCGCCGACGCCCAGCAGCAGCAGCAGAACCAGGTCAAGGCCATCCGCTCGTTCATCGCCCAGCGCGTCGACGTGATCGCGTTCTCGCCGGTCGTGGAAACCGGCTGGGAGACCGTGCTGCGCGAAGCGAAGAACGCCAAAATCCCCGTGATCCTGACCGACCGCGCCGTCAAGGTCACCGATCCGTCGCTGTTCGTCAGCTTCATCGGTTCCGACTTCGTGGAAGAGGGCCGCCGCGCCGGCCGCTGGCTGCTGGACTACGCCAAGAAGAATGGCGACAAGCCGCTGAACATCGTCGAGCTGCAGGGCACGACCGGTGCCGCGCCGGCGATCGACCGCAAGAACGGTTTTGCGGAAGTCATCGGCACGAATCCGAAGCTGAAGGTCATCCGCTCGCAGACCGCCGACTTCACCCGCGCCAAGGGCAAGGAAGTCATGGAAGCCTTCCTGAAGTCGGAAGGCAAGAAGATCAACGTGCTGTACGCGCACAATGACGACATGGCCATCGGCGCCATCCAGGCCATCGAGGAAGCGGGCCTGAAGCCGGGCAAGGACATCATCATCATCTCGATCGACGGCGTGAAAGGCGCGTTCGAAGCCATGAAGGCCGGCAAACTGAATGTGACGGTCGAGTGCAATCCGCTGCTCGGTCCGACGCTGATCCAGACGGCGCAGGACGTCGTGGCCGGCAAGCCGGTCCCGAAACGCATCGTCGTCAACGAGGGCGTGTTCCCGGCTGAGGTGGCGGCGAAGGAACTCCCGAACCGCAAATACTGATCGGGCGGGGCATGATCGATTCGAAGCAGCCGGTGCTGGAAGTCACCGGCATCCATAAAGCCTTCCCGGGTGTGAAGGCGCTGTCCGATGCCGGACTGCGCCTGTTCCCCGGCGAAGTCCACACGCTGATGGGCCAGAACGGCGCGGGCAAGTCCACGCTGATCAAGGTCCTCACCGGCGTCTACCAGCCGGACGCTGGCAGCATCGTGCTGGAGGGCCGGGCCATCCAGCCGCGCTCCACGCAGGATGCGCAGAACCTCGGCATCAGCACCGTCTACCAGGAAGTCAATCTGTGCCCGAACCTGTCGGTCGCGGAGAACATCTTCATCGGCCGCTATCCGCGCCGCTTCGGCATGGTCGACTGGCGCTCGATGCGGTCGCAGGCCATGGCGCTGCTCGCGCGCCTCGAGATCCACGTCGACGTCAGCAAGCCGCTCGCCGATTACCCGCTCGCGATCCAGCAGATGGTCGCCATCGCCCGTGCGCTGAACACGGAATCGCGCGTGCTGATCCTCGACGAACCCACGTCCAGCCTGGACGAGGCGGAAGTGCAGATGCTGTTCTCGGTGCTGCGCCGCCTGCGCGAAGAGGGCATGGCGATCCTGTTCGTCACGCACTTCCTCGACCAGACGTACGCGATCTCGGACCGCATCACCGTGATGCGCAACGGCGAGCGCGAAGGCGAGTACGCGTGCGCGGACCTGTCGCGCCTTGCCCTCGTCAACAAGATGATCGGCGCGCCGGCCGACGCGGAACACGCGACCGAGACGGCGGCCACCGGTGAAGCCAATGCACAC
The DNA here is from genome assembly GCF_047302915.1 of Massilia sp. CT11-108. Lineage (NCBI taxonomy): Bacteria > Pseudomonadati > Pseudomonadota > Betaproteobacteria > Burkholderiales > Oxalobacteraceae > Massilia > Massilia sp. CT11-108. Next base: position 35,215 of record NZ_JBKYMO010000009.1, read on the forward strand.
GGCGAAGTCTTCCTGCGCGCCCGCGGCATCGCGCGCAAGGGCGTGCTGTCGCCGGTCGACCTGGAAATCCGCCGCGGCGAATTGCTGGGCCTTGCCGGCCTGCTGGGCTCCGGCCGCACGGAGACGGCGCGATTGCTGTTCGGCGCCGACAAGCTTGATGCCGGCAGCTTCGACATCGACGGCAGGCAGGTGAGCTTCTCGAACCCGCGCGACGCGATTCGCGAGGGCATCGGCTTCTGCTCGGAAGACCGCAAGCACGAAGGCGCGATCCTCGCGCTGTCCGTGCGCGAAAACCTGATCCTCGCGCTGCAGGCGCGACAAGGCATCTTCCGCGCCATTCCATTCAAGCGCCAGCAGCAGCTGGCGACCGACTACGTCAAGTGGCTGGGCATCAAGACGGCCAGCATCGAGACGCCGATCGGCACGCTCTCCGGCGGCAACCAGCAGAAGGTCTTGCTGGCGCGCTGGCTCGCGACCGATCCGCGCCTGATGATCCTCGACGAACCGACGCGCGGCATCGACGTGCGCGCCAAGCAGGAAATCATGGATTACGTCAGTAACCTGTGCCGCAAGGGCATGTCCATTCTCTTCATCTCGTCCGAGCTGCCGGAAGTGCTGCGCGTGTCCGACCGCATGGTCGTCATGCGTGACCGCAAGGCGTGCGGCGAATACCGGCGCGGTGAACTGGACGAGACGTCCGTGCTGCACGTGATCGCAGGGGAGACGGCATGAGCACGACCGGCGCTACCGTCAAACCGTCCGCGCAGGCAGGGGCATCGCGCACCGCCTGGCTGCAGCACCCGCTCGTGCGGCCGCTGGGCGCGCTCGTCGCGCTGCTGCTCGTCGACGCGTTCCTCGTGCCCGGCTTCTTCCACCTCGAGGTCAAGGAAGGCCACCTGTACGGCGCGATCATCGACATCCTCAACCGCGCCGCGCCGCTGATGCTGGCGGCGCTCGGCATGACCCTCGTCATCGCCACGCGCGGCATCGACATCTCCGTGGGCGCCGTCGTCGCCCTGTCCGGCACCGTGTCCGCGATGCTGATCGGCGGCAGCGAGCCCACGACGCCGATGGCGCTCGCACTGGCGGCGTCGCTGGGTGTCGCGCTGCTGTGCGGCCTGTGGAACGGCGTCCTCGTCGCCGGCATCAAGCTGCAGCCGATCGTCGCCACGCTGATCCTGATGGTGGCGGGCCGCGGCCTCGCGCAGCTGCTGACGGACGGCCAGATCGTCACCGTGTACTACGAGCCGTTCTTCTTCCTGGGCAGCGGCTATCTCGCCGGCCTGCCGTTCTCGCTGTTCGTCGTCGCTGCGGTGTTCGCGGTGACGCTGCTGCTGGTGAAGAAGACGGCCCTCGGCCTGTTCATCCAGGCGGTCGGCATCAATCCGGTGGCGGCGCGTCTCGCGGGCCTGCGCACGGCCACCTTGATCACCTTCGTGTACGTGTTCTGCAGCGCCTGCGCGGGCCTGGCCGGCATGCTGATCACGTCGAACATCAAGAGCGCGGACGCGAACAACGCGGGCCTGCTGCTGGAGCTGGACGCGATCCTCGCCGTCACGCTGGGCGGCACGTCGCTGGCCGGCGGCAAATTCAGCCTCGTGGGCAGCATGATCGGCGCGCTGATCATCCAGACCCTGACCTACACGATCTACTCGCTGGGCGTGCCGCCCGAAGTGAACATGGTCGTCAAATCCATCGTCGTCTTCGTCGTCTGCATCTCGCAGTCGAGCGAATTCAAGAACATCCTGCGGAGGTCCGCATGAGCGCGGTCGCAACCGGTTCCCGCGGCGTCACCAGTGCGCCGTGGTTCACGTCCCTCGTCACCGTGATCCTGCTGGTCGCGATGATGGGCATCGGCGGGTCCGTTTATCCGGGCTTCCTGTCGCTGCAGGTGATCTTCAATCTCCTGATCGACAACGCGTTCCTGCTCGTGATCGCGGTGGGCATGGGCTTCGTGATCCTGGCGGGCGGCATCGACCTGTCCGTCGGTTCCGTGCTGGCGCTGTCGACGATGATCTCGGCCTGGCTGCTGCAGCACGCCCACTGGCCGCCGGCCGCCGTCATCGCGCTCGTGCTGCTGCTGGGCGCGTGCTTCGGCGGCGCGATGGGCGCGATCATCCACCTGTTCAAGCTGCAGCCGTTCATCGTCACCCTGGCCGGCATGTTCCTGGCGCGCGGCCTGTGCTACCTGATCAGCGTCGAGTCGATCACGATCGATGACCCGCTGTTCACGGCGATGTCGCAGACGCAGGTGCCCATCCTCGACGGCTTCCTGTCGCCGGGCGCCATCATCGCGCTGGTCGTGCTGCTGGTCGCCATCTGGCTCGCGCACTTCACCGCGTTCGGCCGTGCCGTGTACGCCGTCGGCGGCAACGAGCAATCGGCCGCGATGATGGGCCTGAACGTGGGCCGCACCAAGGTTCTCGTGTATGCGCTGTCGGGCTTCTGCGCGGCGCTGGGCGGCGTGCTGTTCGCCTTCTACATGCTGTCCGGCTATGGCCTGCACGGCCAGGGCACGGAGCTCGATGCCATCGCCGCCGTCGTCATCGGCGGGACGCTCCTCACCGGCGGCTACGGCTACATCGCCGGCGCATTGTCGGGCGTGCTGGTGCTGGGTGCCATCCAGACGCTGATCGCCTTCGACGGCACGCTCAGCTCGTGGTGGACCAAGATCGTCATCGGCGCGCTGCTGTTCGTCTTCTGCGTCGTGCAGAGGGTGATGGGCGGCCGCGCCAAGCAATAACAAGTCACGTTGCCACGGCGCTGAACTTGCGCCCCCGCCGCGGCGGGGGCGACGTGGGCTTATTGCCCACCGAATAAACATAAAAACTGGAGACTACATGCTCAAGCCACTGATCGCCGCGACGCTGCTCGCGACGACGGCACTCGCCGGTGCCGCCAACCCCATCACCAGCAAGATCTTCACCGCGGACCCCGCTGCCCTCGTCGACAACGGCCGCGTCTATCTGTACGTGGGCCGCGACGAAGCCCCCGTCGGCGGCAAGGATTACCTGATGAACGAGTGGAAGGTGTTCTCCAGCTGCGACATGCAGAACTGGACCGAGCATCCGGCCGGCGTGCCGTTTTCCATTTTCAAATGGGCGGCCAAGGATGCCTGGGCCACCGACGTCGCCAAGCGCAACGGCAAGTACTACCTGTACGTGACGGTCGAGCACAAGACTGTCCCGGGCAAGGCGATCGGCGTGGCCGTGTCCGACAGCCCGACGGGCCCGTTCGTCGACGCGCGCGGCACGGCCCTGGTCACGAACGACATGACGCACGAAACGCCGATCAGCTGGGACGACATCGACCCGGGGGTCTTCGTCGACGACGACGGCCAGGCCTATCTGTACTGGGGCAATACCGTCATGAAGTACGCGAAGCTGAAACCGAACATGATCGAGCTGGACGGCCCGATCCACACGGTGGGCCTGGAAGCGTTCACCGAAGCGTCGTACCTGCACAAGCACGCCGGCAAATACTACCTGTCGTACTCGCGCAAGTGGCCGGAAGAGACCGTGTACATGACGGGCCCGACGGCTACGGGGCCGTGGTCCTTCGGCGGCGTGATCATGGAAAAGAACGAGAACGTCGGCACGATCCACCACGCGATCTTCGATTTCAACGGCAAGTCCTACATCGCATATCACAACGGCAAGCTGCCGACTGGTGGCGAGTTCCGCCGCTCGGTCGCCGTCGAGGAATTGCACTATGGTCCGGACGGCAAGATCCTGCCCGTGCCCCAGACAGTACAAGGTCCTGCCGCCAATCCGTCGGCAGCCTGCAAGCGATAAAAGTTCTGCGTAAAACTACGCAGAACCGATATCGATAATGATATGATTGTCTGATGGACACGACCAATCCGAACTGGTTTCTCAAGGCCCGCCTCAAGACGCGTCAACTGCTACTCTTGATCGCGCTGGACGACTACCGCAACATCCACCGCGCGGCCGACGAGCTGCACATGACGCAGCCGGCCGCCTCCAAGCAGATCAAGGATCTGGAGGAGATGCTGGACGTCAAGCTGTTCGAACGCCTCCCGCGCGGGATGGAGCCGACGATCTACGGCGAAACGATGATCCGCCACGCGCGCATGGCCCTGACGAGCCTGGCGCTGGCGCACGACGACATCGTCACGCTGAAGGCCGGCCTCACGGGCCAGGCCGAGGTTGGCGTGATCATGACGCCCGCGATGGCGCTCCTGCCGCGCGCCATCGCCCGCGTCAAGGAAGAAGCGCCGCTGCTGCGCATCGGCGTGCAGCTGGAAACCAGTAACCTGCTGCTGGACAAGCTGCAGCATGGCATGCTGGACTTCATGATCGGCCGCATCTTCGACACCGGCGACACCTCCGGCCTGATCTACGAAGAGCTGACCGAGGAACCGGCCTGCGCGGTCGTGCGCCCCGGCCATCCGCTGCTGGAGCGCAAGAACCTCACCTTGCAGGACATCGCGCCGCTGCCGTGGATCGTGCCGCCGCACGGCAGTATCCTGCGCTACCGCTTCGACATGATGTTCCGCCGCGCCGGCCTGGTGCCGCCCGCGAACGTGGTCGACACGACGGCGATGCTGATGATCACGGCGCTGCTGCAGCAGACGGATTCGCTGCACGTGATGCCGATCGAGGTGGCGCAATACTATGCGTCGCTGAACGTGATGCGCATCCTGCCCATCGAGATCCCGTGCAAGATGGATGCGTTCGGCATCATCCGCCACCAGGACCATCTGCTGTCGCCGGGTGCCGACCTGCTGTTGCGTGCCGTGCGGGCTGCCGCAAAAGAGATTTATTGAATCCAATGCACCAAAACGTTGCGTGCAAACTTCATCATTTAAATATATTGCCCTGATTTAACATCTCGACATCGACTCAAATCTTTCTGTACCGTAACATTTCTGGGATGTGGGAAACCAGCAAAACGGGACATCCGTGCGGAAAGAGAGAACGATGAACATTCGAAATTTAAAAATTGGCAAGCGCCTCGCGCTGGGCTTCGGCTTCCTGTGCGTGGCGCTGGTCTTCATGGTCGGGCAGGGCACGATCATGCTGGGCCGGGTCAATGACGGCACCGACGAGATCGTCAACAAGCGGCTGCCGCGCATGGAACTGACGTCGCGCATGCTGAGCGACGTGAACGACATCGCCATCGCGCTGCGCAACATGATGCTGGACGACAGCGCCGACGACCGCGCGAAGCAGGTCGCCAGCATCACCGCCATGCGCAAGGACCTCGACAGCCTGCTGGCGCAGCTCGACGGCCTGCTGCGCGCTCCCAGGTCCCGCACCTTGCTGGCGCAGGAAGTCGAACTCAATGCGAAGTACACGCAGGGGCAGGTCGACCTGATCCGCCTGATCGAGAGCGGCGACGACGCGGGCGCGCGCGCCTACCTGAAGACGAAGCTGCGCCCCGTGCTGGCGGACTACAAGGCCGTGATCGGCCAGCAGATCCAGGTCCAGGCCGGCCTCGCCAACGACACGGCCCGGGAAGCCCAGGCCATGTACACGAACACGCGCACCTTGATGATCGTGCTGGGCGCCGTCATGCTGGCGCTCGCCTGCGCGCTGGCCTGGTGGATCAGTGCCTCGATCACGCGGCCGCTGCGCCGTGCGCTGGACGTGGCGACCGCCGTCGCCGGCGGCGACCTGACGTCGCGCGTGGACGTCGACAGCACCTGCGAAGTGGGCCAGCTGCTGGGCGCCCTGAAGCGCATGAACGAGAACCTGGTGGCCCCCGTCGGCACCGTGCGCGGCGGCACCGCCG
>NZ_JBKYMO010000010.1:0-40867 GCF_047302915.1 Massilia sp. CT11-108
GTCGCGGCCAGGTCGTGCATGGCCTCGCGCTGGGCCAGCGCCTCGATCGCCTCGTGGCGCGAGCGGGCCACGCGCTGGTCGCGCTTCGCGTGGTGCAGCCAGTGGCGCAGCAGGCGCGAGCCCATCGCCGTGCGGCAGCCGTCCAGAAGAGAAAACAGCGTGGGCGACTCGTGGCCGCGGATGGTCTCCGTCAGCTCGAGGTTGCGGCGCGTGGACGCATCGAGGCCGATGAATTCGCTCTCCGATTCGACCGCGAGACTCTTCACGTGCTGCAGGCCGCGGCCCTGCGTGGCCTGGGCATAGCGCAGCAGCGCGCCGGCCGCGCCGAACGCGGCGCCGAGACCGTCCGCGCCGAAGCCGGACAAGGTGGCGACACCCAATTGATCGAGCAGCGCCTTGTGGCCGTGCACGACGTCGAAATGCCATTCCGGCACGCGTGCCGTGTGGCCGACCGGCGATTCTTCGAACAGGTCGGCGCCGCCGTCGGCGCGCAGTACCTCGGCCGGCGCGATGCGTTCCAGTTCCTGCACGAGGCGCACGGCGGCCGCACGGGCGTCGCCCGCGAATTCCATCAGCCGGAGTCCCCCGCTCGCGAGCGACATCCACGCGAGACCCGTCGTGACCACCTTGCGGTTCGCGACCGTGCAGACGGCGAGCAGCGGGCGCTCGGCCTTCTCGGGCAGCAGGTCGGCATCCGTCAGCGTCCCCGGCGTGACGACGCGCACGACCTTGCGCTCGACCGGACCTTTGCTCAGCGCCGGGTCGCCGATCTGTTCGCAGATCGCGCACGACTCGCCCAGCTTGACGAGCTTGGCGAGGTAAGGATCGAGCGAGTGGAAGGGCACGCCGGCCATCTTGATCGGATTCCCGCCCGAGCTGCCGCGCGCCGTCAGCGTGATACCCAGGATGCGCGCGGCCTTCTCGGCGTCCTCGAAGAACAGCTCGTAGAAGTCGCCCATCCGGTAGAAGACGAGCATCGTGGGGTAGTCGGCCTTGATGCTCAGGTACTGCTGCATCATCGGGGTATGCTGGCTTTTTCCGGACTTGGTAACTTGTTGATCTAACGGCATGTCGTCGTCTAACTTCATGATTTTGTTGCGGATTCCTTGGGCTCGCGCGGCTCTCGATCGCATGACGACGCATCACTCGACATCGCTTCATTTCACGGATTGGCGTAGCTTTTTCGATGCTCTGCCGTCGAACCTACGCCGAGGGAGCAAACCGGTGTCGCGGACTGTCAAAAAGCTACGCCGGCCCCTGTGCTGGGAGAGTGATGCGCTCGATGCCAGGCGGCCGAGCAGCCGTCGCCAAACGTGCACTTTACCATGTCGCACCGGTCGACCGGCGATGCGAGATGCAGGGGCGGCAAGTATACGTGAAAAGCCACTCCGAGCCTACGCCGGACGCGCGGAACCGACAATCCGAGGATGCTCAAGGATGCGCTGCATAGCGGACCCTACACTTGCTTACATGGCATGAAGTCAACGTATGCGAAAGGAGGAAAGAAATGGCATTCGATGCCAGGGCGGCCAAGCTGATGGCTCCAGGGGGCACTACACCATGCCTGACTGCCCAGGTCTCAGATTTGAAGTGTCAACCACAACACGTGCGTGGATCTATCGCTACAAGAGCCCAGTCGACGGCAAGATGCGCCAGGTGAAGATTGGTACCTGGCCCGCCGTATCGATCAATGCGGCGAAGGCCGAATGGGAAAAGCTGCGCGACCAGCGTGCGCGAGGTGAGGATCCCGCTGCCGAGCGTCGCGCCAAACGCGCCCGGGAGAACGAAGAGAAAGAATCTGCGCGTGCGAAGTCGGCGCGGACGCTAACGGTGCGTACATTGGTCGATCTTTATCTGACCGGACACATCGAACGAAAACGCAAACAGAAAGGCATCGACGAGACTCGTCGGACCTTGAACTACGCGTTATGTGCGACCTGCCCCGAGGAGTGGCTGGGAGAGTTTGGAGATCTCGATCCGGCGAAAGTCACCCGAGCACGGGCATTCGCCTTGCTGCACACATTCATTGAAACTCCCGTACAAGCAGGGCGGGTTCGGCTCGAGCTTGGGGCAACTTGGGACTTTGGCCACGATGCCGGCAAACTCCCCGAGGAGGTGCCTAACTGGTGGCGGGTCATCATGCGGGGAAAGCTTCGCAGCAAGGGACGCGTACGCGAGGGCAAACAAATTGGAACTGCGAAGCGATTTTTGACGCCGGCGGAGCAGGGCGCGTTAATTCGGTGGTTGCCCAACTTCTCGAAAGCCGTACATGACCTCCTGATCCTCTACATGTGGACTTGCGCCCGCGGCTCCGAGATCGTCGCCATGGAAGTTAGTGAGATCTCGGAGGAACCAGACGGTTTATGGTGGACCGTTCCCAAGGCGAAGACCAAAAACGAGCGGCATGAGGAAGCTATGGACTTGCGGGTACCTTTAGTTGGTCGCGCTGCGGATGTCGTTCGTCGACGTATTGCTCTGGTGAAGAGCGGATACCTGTTCCCGTCTAGAGGGAAGAGTGACCATATGGAGCAAAAAGTAGTGGGCGTCGGGGTTTGGATTCACCAGCCATATTCCATGACGCGTCCGGAAAAGATCAGGCCTCGTTTGCCGGTAACCCATTGGTCACCACATGACTTGCGCCGGACAGGTCGAACTCAATTGTCCGCGCTCGGCTGCCGTAGAGAGATCGCAGAAGCCGTGATTGGGCATATACCGGATGGGGTCGCTGGCATCTATGACAAGTACGCGTATGATCGCGAGCGCCGGGAATGGCTGACCAAACTCAGCGAGCACTACGAGTCAGTGGCACGCTCCTCAACGTGATCACTGCACGATACTGGAGCTTTTCGCTTTGATGTGTTTGGCGGTGGAGGTAGATCTAACATGGGCCGAGCTTCGGCCCATTCTTGGATCTCCCGAACGAGCCAGGCAACTCTTCGATCTGATAATTGGCGAGGTTTTGGAAAGCTACCCATGCGAACCAAGCGCTGTATTAAAGTGGACCTGTCAGTCAAGACACTCAGCCGGTCAATTTAAGCTGTGTCCGTTTCCACCTCAGCAGCTGCCCGGCGCTGCCCCGTACTGCTATCTTTTTCCAGCTCCTGGTCGGCGTCGCCGAACTTGTCGACGATCAGCGCACCGCCTCCGACGCCGGCACGATAGACATGATCCGGCGTCTCGTAGTCCAGCGCCTGGTGCGGACGCTCGGCGTTGTAGAACGCAAAATACTGCGCCAGACCAACTGTCAGCTCGGCCATGTTGGCGTAACCCTTCAGGTACACATCCTCGTACTTCACGTTGCGCCACAGGCGCTCGACGAAAATGTTGTTCAGCGCCCGCCCGCGCCCATTTATGCTGATCGCCACGCCTTCCCGTTTGAGTACGCCGGTGAAGGCATCGCTGGTGAATTGCGAGCCCTGGTCGCTGTTGAATACCTCCGGCTTGCCGTGGTGACGCAAGGCGTCTTCCAGGTAGTCCAAACAGAACGACGCATCCATGCTGTTGCTGATACGCCAGGCCAGCACCCGACGCGAGTACCAGTCGATGGTCGCCACAGGTAGGCAAAACCCCGCGCCAGCCGGATATAGGTCAAATCCGTGCTCCACATCTGGTTCGGCCGCGCGACCGCCACCCCGCGCAGCAGATACGGATAGATCTTATGCCGCGGATGCGGTTTGCTCGTCCCCGGTCCGGGCGCCATGCCTGCCAGCCCCATTGCTCGCATCAGGCGCTGTACGCGCTTGCGATTGACCCTGTGTCCCCGACCTCGCAGGAAAACCACCATGCGCCGACTGCCGTAGAACGGTCGGCCGGTGTACTCCTCGTCGATCAGGGCGCGCAGTTCGTTGTCCACCTGGCCCTCATGCTGCTGGCGGACCATCGCCTCCAGCCTGCGGTACACCGTCGCTCTCGGCACACCGGCAAGCTCGCACTGGCGCGTCAACGGCAGATCCGTATGTGCAGGCTCGATCCATCCCATGCGATCTTCCCGACTTACAGCCCCAGCTTTTTTGAGCCAGTCGGTTTCCATCTTCAGCCGGCCGATTTCGCTGTACAGCTTGTCCTCCGGGTTGCTCTCGTCGACTGGCTTCGGGCCACGCTTGGTATCGAACAAGGAGCTCGCGTTCTCCAGAATCTCCTTCTTCCATTGCGTGACCAGCTGCGGATGCACGTTGTGCTCCTGCGCGATCTCGTTGATCGTCTTCACGCCGCGAACCACTTCCAGGCCAATCTTGGCTTTGAAGTCCGCCGGATGCGTCCTGCGTTTTTTACATTCACTCATTCGCTATCATCCCTTCAAGGACGACAGCTTAAACCACCGTCTCAAATTTGGGGTCCACTATAGTGCAGTCATTGCACGGCATGCCCGATCAGAGATCGAGGGTATGCCGGAAGTACCGCACGGTTTCTTTCAAACCATCCTCCAGGCTGACCTTCGGGCTCCAGCCGAGCTGCTCTCTTGCCACGGTAATGTCAGGCTTTCGACGGCGTGGATCATCGCTCGGCAACGGCAGGAACGAGAGTTTCGATTTTGATCCCGTGAGCTTGAGCGTGAGTTCGGCCAGCTCACGCATTGTGAACTCAGTAGGATTGCCCATATTGATAGGGCCGGTGATCTCGTCCCGGCTTTGCATCATTGCCATCATCCCTTCGATCAAGTCGTCGACGTAACAGAAACTCCTCGTCTGTTCTCCATCTCCGTACAGGGTGATGTCAACTCCTCGTAATGCCTGGACGATGAAGTTGCTGACGACGCGGCCGTCGTCAGGGTGCATTCGTGGCCCGTAAGTGTTAAAGATACGGATCACCTTGATGTTAAGATTATGCTGGCGCCAATAGTCGAAAAAAAGCGTCTCGGCGCAGCGCTTTCCTTCGTCATAGCACGAACGGATTCCGACCGGATTGACACGACCCCAATAGCCTTCGGTCTGTGGATGCATCTCGGGATCGCCATATATCTCGCTCGTCGATGCCTGCAGAATACGTGCCTTCAGGCGTTTCGCGAGCCCCAGCATATTGATTGCGCCGTTTACACTAGTCTTTGCTGTTTGGACCGGATCGTATTGATAGTGGACTGGGCTCGCCGGACATGCCAAATTAAATATCTTGTCGACCTCGACGTATAGTGGAAATGTTACGTCGTGCCGCATCAACTCAAAAGTCGGTTTGCCGATCAAATGTGCGATGTTGGCCTTGCTCCCAGTGAAGAAGTTATCGACGCACAGCACGTCGGCGCCCGTCTTCAAAAGCCGTTCGCAAAGGTGACTACCCAGGAACCCCGCCCCGCCGGTCACAAGAACTTTTTCCAATACATTTGCTGACTTCATCTTCATCCTATGGCGTTTTTGCTATGTCGGTGGATTGCATGATAATTCTTGATAAATAATTCTAACAAAATATCACGGCAATCAACGTGCCCCTTTATGCCTGCATTGGGATTAATTCTCTCAAATAACCACTTGATCGGCACATCCTGAGACTCCAGCAAACGTAACACGAAAAGCCTGCAATTGTCTTGTCAAAAAACATCATTGAAAAAGCGAATTTCATAATTGCTTCATGGGATACCGTGTGGATAGAATCCAAATCACCGAAAGATTTTGAACGAATAGCGATAGATAAGCGTACTTATGCGCTCCGGCTGTCTTTTGGTGAATGCTCTTTTCACCTGATTCAAACGGGCGGGGCAGATTTTTGGTAACGGACTTGAGCACTTTGCAACGCTCCACAAACACGCTCATCTTTGTTTCCAAAAATCTATGTGACGTCGGGAATGCAATCTGATGACGAATGCAATTGCGACGAGCCTGCAGAATTGCCAAAAAAGTTATTTGACAAGATGAAATGTTTTGCCAAATTTTCGCCTGTAAGAGATGGCTACGCAGATGCAGCGATTGACTGCACAGTGGCTCGCAAACGAGAAATACTTGCATTGATTTTACAACGTCCAGCAATCAAAATTTCGGAATAATCGCCTGAACTGTGGCAGCGCTTGACACGCTGCCGAGGTAGTCCCGAGAGTGCATTTCACAGCATGTAGTCACATTCGAATATTCATGGGTGGGGCGGGACAATGATAATCGGCTTGAATCGCAAGATAAAAATGAAGAATGAGTGGACTTGAGGACAATGAAAAGTATCGCTATTTTTATCGACTATTTTGGAAGCTGGCCAAAATGGTTTCCAGTGTTCCTGGCAAGTTGCAAGTGCAATAGTACTGTTAACTGGATAATAAGAACAGATTGTCAAGTTCCGGTCGGCCCACCAAAAAATGTAAGATTCATTTCGACAACGTTTGCCGACTACGTAGCTAACGTTTCCAAACGTCTAAATATCAATTTCCGCCCGAACGGAAACTATAAGATCTGCGATATCAGACCCGCCTACGGCGACCTGTACAGCGACGACGTAGCAGCGTATGACTACTATGGCTTCGGCGATCTAGATGTAATTTATGGTGATATCCGAAAATTTTATACCGACGATGTCTTATCTTTTGATGTGGTTAGCGCACATCAACACATGATTTCTGGACATTTGGTTCTTTTTAAAAATACCGAACCGATACGCAGGGCATATTTAAAGATTCCTGACTGGAAGGCCTACTTGGAGAATCCCGATTCGACGAGATTTGACGAGGATGTTTACTCCGATCTCTTCATTCGACGTAATCGGACGAACGAGTTCGACGCCGTATTTCGTCACAACGTTTACTTCAAAGAACAGTACTCAACGGTTTTCCATCCCATGCCCTGGCACGACGGAATGACTCATCATCCTGACGTGTGGTTCTGGAAAGATGGGATTGTGTCAAACAACAGAAATATTGGGCATCAATATCTCTACTTGCATCTGATGAATTTTCAATCGTTGCGATGGGCGAATCCTGATTGTAGAAACAAAAATATTCCTTGGAAAGACAATCCAAATATGCTGTTTACTCAAGCCGGGGAGGAAGCCGACGGCGTGAGAATAGATTGGACGGGAATTCAGCGCTTGATTTAATGGAGCCGTAAAAAATCATCGCGAACGCCGTCCGGTAAACGCAGCCGTCCGAGGGTATGGCGAACACGGCAGGATTACCGCCACAGGAGTTTTCCGGACGGGGGTTCAGGACTCGGCTATAGGATATCTGCGGAAAAACCAGGACGGCGATAAAATTCCCATAAATCCCTATAAGGAAGTCCCGCCCTTGAACCACCGAAATTGTTCGAAAATCCCGCCCAATGAACCAAGAAGATCGGCGCGCCAGATGGATGGTACAGTTTCCCTTCTTCGACGCGCCCGGCCGGTGTGCCGGCCCACCATTCCAACTTCGCGGCTGGGGCATTTTCAGCAGTGAGCAAGCGCAGCAGGCTGGTATAGGAATAACCTGAGGTTACGACGAGATAATTCAAGAAGGGCTGTTCCATACAATCCAACTCCATGCTTTCCTTGAGTTCCAGACCTCCAGAAACCTTTGCCGAGCAATGCTTCATCGGTAATAGACCACGCCGACTAACAAAAAAACCTGTATTGGCGGAATATGCAATCTGGGGTGTAGTGAGCAAATTCGTGGAGTAGACGCTGTCCTTCCAGACCCAGCGCCGGATAGTTTCGATATTTGAATGCGAAGCCACATAGTCATGCTGCTTGAGATGCTCGAATGCAAAATCCACCGAGTCAATGACAACTGTGTCGACATCAATATAGATGAAGTCGTCGAATATGCCCTCCCACGCCACGAGCTTCCGATAGGTTCCAAGCTTGAAACCATGAAACTTCTCACTAATGGCATCACAACTGGCAAGCAAACTGGAATCATCAAATACAGAGAAAGAATAGGTATTCTTAAGCGCCGATATCTTGTCGAAATCGCTATCGAAAGGAATCAGGCACAGCGGAAGCTTTGGATTATGTGTGCGAAAGCTTCGAAGGAATCCAACGGACTGCTCAAAAACCCCGTTATTTGCCAAAAAGTATACGCCGCGCGTTGCATTAATTTTGTTCATTGAACCTCGATAAAAAATTGGAATGAAGTAATGGCAAAAACTATTGCCGGGCTCTCAAGGCAGATTGCCCTGGGCAATTATAGCTGATCGCCCAAGGTATGGACGTGTGTTTTACGCGAAGCGCTGAATCCGATGCATTACGTATCCCCAGCTTGCGAAGGCAAGTGGGAGAGCCGCGGCCTCTAGCATTATCGATTCGAGAAAACTGGCCCAGATTCGCATTCGCCGGCAACGTCTTTGATGTAGGAACAATACACTCGTATTTTTTCCGATGGCTACCCGGGCTCAGGCTGCGCGCAGTTTGGAATGCCGATAACGGATAAATCAGTGGCTTATGCATGAAAAACATTATTGACCAGCCGTAAATATGCCCTAAATTACCTCGAAGAAATAATTTTGTTATTTAATATACCGGGCGTTCATTAGATTGCTTCTCCCAAATTTAAATGCAGCGAGAATACCCGGGATGAGTGAACAATCAACGCTAGCACAAGGAACTAGGGGAACGTCGATTCGCGAAAACGCTACATGCTTTCTCGCGAATTGTTCGCCTGCGGACTCAATAATTAATAACTTGTCCTTTGCGAGACGCTATTGCTCAGTTCTATCGACGGAATTTACGGCTGGCTTACACTCTGGCTACTGCACATGAAAACTCAACTTCGCAAAATGGAGTTTCTTTGACACACCTTCAACTTAGTATTTTGGAAAGACCGGTATCGATTGGCAGCGAAGGACAAGCTATAACTGAATTAATTTCGATTGCACAACTCGCCGACCGTCTTGGATACAAACGCTGTTGGCTGACCGAACACCACAGCTGCCTGCTCGACAGCAGTCCTGAAATTATTCTGCCATTGCTAGCCGCGACGACTCGGCAGATCAAGGTCGGCACAGCCGGGATCCTGTTGAGATATTACTCCCCGTATAAGGTCGCGACAACTTTTCAGCTCTTGAACACTATGTTCCCCGGGCGGATTGATTTGGGTGTATGCGCCGGGCAAGTTGCCGGTACGGCGTTAGAAGGACTCAGTTCGGGCGACGTGCTCGGATTTGACGAAAAGAATGAGCAGCTGAGGGGCTATTTACAGTTCAATCATGAGCGCTTATCGGCGTTTGAATGGGCGGAATCCCAGCCGAATTATTGGATCCACGGTACTGGCCGCGGCTCGATGAGCTTGGCTATAAGACTTCGCGCATCTTACTGTTACTCTTTGTGTCACCACACCAGCAATGCCGATCCACTCGTCTTGGCTGAATATAGGTCTCAAATTGAAGATCATACAAATCCAAGTGTAATTCCCGATTGCGCAGTCCTCGTTGCGGGAATTTGCGCATCCACTGATGCGGAGGCCTTGGAGATGTTGGCTGGATATAACAATGCCTTTATCACTCCGACAATGGCCGGCTCCGCAAGCACATGCGCTGCCGAATTACATAGACTGGCGCGCACATATAATGTGTCAAATATTGTGTGGTGGGATCTTTCCCCTACACATGAACAAAGGGCGCAATCTTTAACCCTGCTTTCCAAGGTCTCCGGATTGGATCAATTAGATTCTCGCCGCGAATAACAAAAGTTCCATTTGACGAAAATTTATATTCCATGTCTGCTCGTTTTAGTTTTCAACGTCTTATCATGCTTGGCCTCGCATTAGCGACTTTGCCTGCGTCCGCGCAGGAGATGAAGAATCTTATACCGCTCCCAATGAAGGGAGCGATGGAATGCGAAAAAGGAAAAAAAGAAGCATTGGAGATTCCACTTAAGCGTCCGCTCGCGCGATGTTCAGTTGCTGGCGCGAAGCTCATGGCGGATACCCAAGAAATTTCTACGCTGTCAGGACGCCGCGTGTATTTAACATTCGATTTCTATCCGACGTCCCAATTCAACCCCTCGATTCTTCTCACCCTTACCAGTTTCAGCGAGAGCTGGCAAGTTAAAACGCATGTTGGCGTGGTCTCTCGAGTGGGGCGAGGGCAGGTGAAAACCAGTGTTTTTGTGCCGGACGATGCCACGAGGTTTGCGTGGACACTGACACTTCCCGGTCCTCCACAGGAAGTTTCCGGACTGATCATTCGCGATGTACGAATTGATGTCAGCCAAACACAATTCCGCCCTGGGCAAATGTGCGTACCTTGTCGCAAATATCTGGACGACATATTGCAGCAGGTGCGGCGTGAATCGCTGGTCGCAGACCGCCTGCGCTGGGACGAACTGGAAGGTGCCCTCGGTTTGGCGGCGACAGGGGCTCGGAATATCCGGGAACTCGATGGACCGCTGAAGGAACTGTCCCGGCAGCTTAATAACGCGGAGTTTGCGGCCGGTGTAATACCCCATGGTCGATTCCAAACGAAAGCCGAGTTGGCCTTGGACGTCACGCCCGTGCGAGTAGCACAAGCCCAGCCACGCCAAGAGAAGCGGGACGCCCTGTTCTATACAGACCTTGTGGATAAGCATGTGGGTTATGTAAAGCTAAGATTTTTTCTTGCGCCGAATTTTGCCGAGGGTCGAGCATATGCGCACGCCTTGCGTGACGCCATTGTAAAGCTGCATAAACAGGGAGCAGTTCAATGGATTCTTGATCTGCGTGAACATGGCGGCGGCACACTGTTCCCGGCAATTGCTGCGCTCCGGCCGCTGCTGGGTAATGGTGCGGTCGGCTACTTTGTCGACAGAGACGGTAAGTCACACGGAGACTGGCTGTGGGGCACGCCTGCCGAGCCGAAGGAAACGGCCAATACCTATTTCAGCGACTCAGATCCAACCTTTGACGGCGAAAGGGAGCCAACCGCAATCTTGTTTGGCGGGTCGACGAGCAGTACAGGCGAAATGGTGGCGATTGCCTTTCACGGCCGTTCAAACACTCGAAATTTTGGTACGCCGACAGCCGGGTTTACTACCGCCGTCCACGGAGTGTCCGATCGCTACGGAAATTTTTTTGGCATCACATCACAGTATGTCGCGGACCGCAACGGTCAGCGAATGTATCCCAAGGTCGTGCCCGATGTTGTGATCGAAGCCGAGGCGACGGGGCCGGGTCAGCCTGATCCCGTCCTCGACGCGGCCATCACTTGGCTGGGGGGGCAACAATGAACCGAGCCAAGGTGTCATCCATCCTGTCCCCGGCTTCAACGCACTCGGAGCAGTACTGGACGTTGTCTCCAGCTTCCTGCGAATCGGCACTCGAGCTTGTTCGGGTGGTGTGCACCCGAGCCATGGAACATGATTTTTCTAATCTGTCCGACAGGCGCTCGATGGGGGCAGTCGCCTTATTGCTGGCAGTCGCCTCGAATGCGCTTCAAGAAAATGCCTACGGCGCGCGGGGCCTCGAACTCATGGACGATGCATTAGCAGGCGTAGACCTAGGCGACCACTCACTCTTTTCAGGAGCCACCGGCTTGGTTTGGAAGGCCGCCGAGGTCGATGCACTTCTTGGCATGAACGAATACGCCTCCATCGCGGCTGACTATGATGAATCTCTCAGCGAGAAATTGTCCGGTCATGCGCACTGGCCCGGTCACTATGAACTCATCAACGGCTTGACCGGGATTGGCGTGTACGCCTTTGCCCGGCGATTGGAAGGCCATGGTGGCGCGCTCCAGGAACAAGTGCTTAAGCACCTACGCGCCATGGCGACCTGGACGGACGAAGGCTGCTGCTGGGTGACCACGCGCTCCATGTTGGCCCCGGGCTTCACCTGGCCTGCAGCTTCCGAGGAATCATTCATCGACTTGGGCATAGCGCACGGCAATGCCGGTGTAATCTCACTGCTCGCAGCGATCGTTGAACAGGAGCAAGACAACGCGGATGCGAGGGCGTTGTTGGCCGCTGCGGTGTCATGGTATACCGCACAGCAACGCCCAGACTTCACGCAAGGCGTTTTCGGATATCGTGCCGGCGATCAGACACTGAGTCGCGGTGCTTGGTGCTACGGCGACTTTTCGGCAGCATGGGCTTTGCTGTGCGCCGGCCGTGCCCTAGACGACTCTCATCTCAACAATTTCGGCTTGAATTTGCTCCGGCAAGCATCGGCGCGGACGGGCGAATCACTCGCCATCAGCGACCCATGGTTTTGTCATGGCTATGCCGGCCTCTCCCACTTGGCAAGGCGCGCCGCCTCTATATTTCAAGAAACTACCTTAATGGTGGTTGCGCAGCGTTATTTCGAATTGTCCCTCGATCTTGCTCGTCCGCTAGCCCATCAAGCGCACCTTGATTGGAGTCTGCTGGAGGGAATCGTCGGCAATTGCCTCTGCTACCTCGATACATGCGGCTTAATCCAACGACGCTGGGATCGCCAACTGTTGGTCTCGTAGAAGGTGGGAAACTATGGCCCCACCAGCCTCGCCAGGTCAGGCGGTGACACTTTTCCTTCGATGGTGCCCGGTCGCGAGCTTGCCGGAACATAGCGGAGGAATTTTATGCCATCACGGGTACCGGTACTGTTATCTCGCACATTTTGCAGGCGCGGAGATCTTTTCAGGAGATGCGCCCGTTATCGGCCGCCCGCACTCGAAGGGCGGCCTAAATGTCATCAAGCACGGCGGGCGCTACGCGCCAACCTATTTTGGAATTAATTTAACGGAGGACGGGAGGGAAACGCCACGAACTATTACTAATTCAGAAGCGTAGTTGTATTTTCTCATACTATTTTTAGAAGGCTACAATGAACATCAACGGAACAAAAAAGAAACTTGCAATTTCGAAAAGCAGCATTCGCGAGCTGAGCCAGGGCGAGTGGGATCTGGTAGGAGGCGGCTGGGGGGATATTGAAATTATGTTCTCTAATAACTGTGCCACGAACGGTTGCCCCTCGAAGAGTTGCCCGGTGTCGTTTACGTGCCCATCAGGCACCTGCAATTGCGCACCGCCGCCGGCCAAGTAATCTTGCCATAATCTGATTAGTTGGTAACCCCGGAATTTTCTGGATGGTTAATCCGAGCAGAATTTGCCGTTCGGGACAGTTCCGATTGGAAATTTATAAATTAATTCAGGACCACAATGAACATCAACGGAACAAGAAAGAAACTTTCCATTTCGAAAAATAGCATTCGCGAGTTGACCCAGAGCGAGTGGGATCAGGTAGGGGGCGGCTGGGGTATTGAAATTACGTACTCTAATAACTGTGCCACGAACGGTTGCCCCTCGGACGGTTGCCCGGTGTCGTTTACGTGCCCATCAGGCACCTGCAATTGCGCACCGCCGCCGGCCAAGTAATCTTGCCACAATCTGATTAGTTGGTAGCCCCCGGCATTTTCTGGATGGTTAATCCGAGCAGAATTTGCCGTTCGGGGCTGTTCCGATTAGAAATTTATAAATTAATTCAGGATGTCCAGCCGACAACATTACGGGATGAGACTGCTCTACCTACTATCAAATCTGCTCAGGGGTGGTATTTTTTTATGAGCCGGATTCAAAAAGAAGACAACGTAAGCTGCGGTCGCTGCAAAGTAGCTACCGCGCATTGACGGATTGCGCCGACCAATCACAGCACTATTAGAATATTTAACAAAGGATTTATTACCCATGAATTTGCCGGCGTCTTCCAATACTTTTGTGCATCAAGGTTTCTTTCATCTCCGCACTCCGCTCCTGCCGGGCAAATTGTTCGAGCAATGGCATGCCGCTCCGGATAAGGTTGACTTTTTGCTGAAGCAACTCGACTTACCCGAATTGCGCGAGGCAATTTATATTGGGTCCCCAGGCCTTTACGAACGTCTCACAGAATTCAAAAAAACTCGCGAAGAAAAATTAATTGCACCAGGGCAATTGCAAATTAGTGGAATGCGCTTTGACGCTCCAGGTGTTGACCCAAAAGGTAACGACAAACTCGTCATCGCGTTAGCGCGTTACATTGCCCGCGCGGCCTATCGTTGCACCCCGTTCGGCTTATTCTCCACCGTTTCTTTCGGACGAATCGCGCCTGAGAGCAATTTCGACGGCATTGGCTCCGCCCCGATCGAGCGACACGTCCAGTACGATGCGTGGATAGAGCAGTCGGTGCTAGCTAAAGTGATCGCCGATCCGGAAGTGCGCGAAGCGCTGGGTTTCTTTCCAAATCCAACCATTGTCGACCTGGATCAGCAGTACTATTACACTGAACGCCATGCCTCCCAGTCACGGGCGCGATTTGTGGTATCGCGTTTGCAAAAGAACGAGGCGATGGCACTTGCAATAGCCTCTGCGGCTGGAGGTCGCAAAGTTGCCGACTTGGCAGCTATTATTGCCCGTGACTGCGAGGTGGATGTAGCAGACGCCCACGCTTTCATTAGCGAGTTAATCGACAATCAAGTCTTGCTCCCCATGCTGGGAATCCCTGTTATCGGAGGCCAGCGCTTGCTGGGACTCCACGCCAAACTACAAGAGCTTGGCCATTCGCATCATACAGCCGACCTCGCGCGTGTTTTGACCGTGATCCGCCAAAAGGCGAGCGCGACGCCTGAAGCCTGCCTGTTAAAGGACTATCAATTTGCGGCCGAGACGTTTGCCACCACGTATGCGTCCGGAAATACCCGTGATTCGCTGTTCCAAATCGATAGCCGGCGAGATTTTGAACCAGCACTAGGAAAGGATCTCGTTGATGACATATCCGTCAGCGCACAGGCCTTTTTCGAGTTCGGCTGCTTTCGCTTTACCGGCTTTGACGAGCATAAAAAGTTGTTTACTGAACGATTTGGCGAGCGCGAAGTCCCTCTTGAACTTGCACTGCATAGCGAAATCGGGGTTCCGTTTCCGGCTCAGACCAAGGTCATCTCAGATCTGCTGGCGGGCGTTCAGCTAGGCAATTCATCCGGCGAGGTCCAATCCTGGCTCGATCTTGTCCGTACCCAGATATTGACCGGTCACCTTGTGCAGGCTTTGCGTCACGGTGAACGCAGTATTAACATCACCGATACGGACATCGACCGGATTAAACAGGGCGGTTCGGCTAGGCCCCGGGCAGCCGCCGCCGGCATGTTCGCTCAGGCTGCGCTGATCGGCGACGGTAAAGGTGACATGCGCTTTGTACTTCAACAGACGGGCGGACGATCCGGCGCAGAGATGTTCGGCCGCTTTACTCCCATCGATCAGCAACTACGCGACGAAGTCAAGGCGATGCTGCGGCGACAAGAGGAAGCGGACCCCGAGCGGATCTACGCGGAGATTAACCACGATTCCGGCGGCCGTGTGAATAACATTCTCACACGCGCCACGCTGCGCGAGTACGAAATCGTGTGTCTTGGCAATAGTGCTCTCGACCTCGACCATCAAATCCCAACATCGGACCTGTTGCTTCGCCTTGAGCAGGGGCAGTATCGGCTGCGATCCAAACGCCTCAACAAAGAAATTGTTCCGCGCATGACGACGGTACACAATTACAGCCAAGGCTCGCACGGCATGTACCATTTTCTCTGTGCCCTGCAATGGCAGGGCGCACACGCCTGCCCCCCGTTCAGCTGGCCGCAGGCTTTTGCAACCGTCCCTTATCTGCCACGCGTGTGTTATCGCAATTCGGTATGGGCGCCCGCGCGCTGGCGCTTTGATAAGACCGATGCGGTTGCGCTCGCACGGGCGGCCGCCCGCCCGGAGGACCTGTCCGCATGGCGTACCGCGCGCGGGCTACCACGCTTCGTGACCTTGGACGTAGCCGACAACTCGTTGCCCATTGATCTGGACAATGCCCTGCTTGTTGCCATGTTGCTCGAAGAAGTCGATAAGTCGCCTCAGTGGGAAGTGGCCGAGTCCCTATCGCTCAATCATTTCGCTGGTGAAATGCCACAATACTCCAAAGAGGTCGTGGTGCCTTTCATGGTGGAGACACCAGAAATCCCACGCCAAAAAGTCGTTTTGCCACCGCTGCCCGCTGCCGATGGATACCGGCGTGGGATATTTCCTCCTGGAAGTGCGTGGAGCTATGTAAAGGTCTACGGAGGAGCGCTACAGGCCGATAACATGCTGATCGACACGATCGCGCCCCTCCTGAATCGGGCCCAGCAGGAGGGACTCATCGACCGATGGTTCTTTATCCGTTATGCCGATCCAGACCAGCATTTGCGTGTACGGTTTCATTCTTTGGTGACTGCCAGTCGCCAACGGGTCACCGACGAACTCATGACTGCGTTAACGCCCGCGCTGCAGAACTATCAATGCACCCGATTGGCCTTGGACACCTATGAACAAGAACGGGATCGCTACGGCGGGCCGCGCGCCATTTCGCTGGCGGAGCAGCTCTTCCACCATGACAGCGTTCTCGCCACGCAACTGCTGGCGCTGCTGCGCGATTCGGACGGCCTGCCGGAACGCTGGGTGCTCACCCTCTTGGGAATTGAAAGCTGGCTGGAAGCCTACTCACTTTCGGACGAAGCAGCATTGCAGGTGATGACCGGCCCAAGAGATTCCTTTAAATATGAATTCGGCATTGGTGCGACCCAGAAGGTGCAGTTGGGAACAAAGTTCCGCGGCTACAGGCGCGTGATCGACTCCCACTTTTTTGCCGATTCGGTGCCTGAGGCTTCGCAGCCAGTATTCGCGCTGTTGCGCGATACCTTACCGGCCCGCCGCGCCCTTGTGAACGAATTGCGCGCGCTTGAAGAAGCCGGAGAACTTCAAGTCCCGCTCAGCCAAATGTTCTCCAGCTTCGTGCACATGTTTTGCAATCGCATGTTGGACGCAAATGCGCGGCAGCACGAAGCCGTGCTGTATGATTTCATGGTTCGTATCCTCATGAGCAGGCAGTCACGTAAGCCGGTGGAACGGAATTAACATATGCATAACAATTCCTCCCAGTCTACAGCCATTGCCACGAGCGATAGCCTACCCGAGGTTACTCCCTGGAGTGTACCGTTCCACATGCAGGCTCTTCCTACGGCGAGCCTGGCCGCCGCTAATCCCGGGATGCCTTACGTGGGCGGGCCGGAAGCGCTGCTTGCACGTTTCGCCTGGAATGTCCCACCAGATGGGGTGGACCGCAGCAAGCCGATGAAGGTCTTTTATGCCGACCGTTACGGCGGTAATGCCATTCATCGCAATGGCGGAGGAGCCCGATGCGCCAGCGATGGCACTTGGCAGATTAAGGGCTGCGGGCTGAATCCGTTGGCCGGCATTGACAATGACGGATCGATCGGTCGCCCTGGCACCACTACCTTGGCCGAATCCTTGCAGGAAGCACTATGGAGCGAAGTATTCCAGCATGCGCTTCCTTATGGCTCGACACGGATTTGCGCCGTGATCCGGACTGGTTTACACGACGAGCAAGCAGCGCGCCCCTGTGACCGCGTGCTGGGCATGGTGGTGCGTGAGGCGGCTTGGCGGCCTGCGCACTTCCAGCGTGCACACATGTTCCGGCCGGCGCCGGAGGTTGCGGCAAGCCTGCCAAGCGACACGGAACGGGTGCGGTGCGCCGTGGCGCAACTTGATCGCCTGTTGCCTGTTCCAATCGATTGCTCGCCTTCAGAATGGCTGAGTTGGTCACCGTTGGCCCGCCTCAATGCCGGCATGAATGAGATGGTCCGCCGCTTCGCTGAGCAGTTTGCCGCAGCGGTAGCTAAGCGTCTCATGCATGGCACGGTGACTGCCTCCAATATTTGTCTGGATGGACGTTGGATCGACTTCGCGACGGCGTCGGCGCTTCCGGGTTGGGCCAATTATGTCAGCTGCCTTTGCCGCTTGACTGACGAGTATTTAACGCTCACCCAGACGCTGGCCACGCTGTGCTTTTATATCGGGAAATACTTCCCGGTTCCCATCGAGGAACGCCGGGGCCTCCCCCAGCCCAATGAACTTGTCGATACCTACGTCGGCCACTATAAGTCGTCCCTGGATCGACGCATGGCAGGATTGATCGGCTGCCAAGGCGTCTTGGCGCAACGGGTATGGGACACGCCGGACGGTCGGGCCGCGATGCGGCAACTGGGTCAGATTCTGTTGCACCTCGGGACTAGCGGAAGCTCCCGACGGTATGCGAGCCCTATCCTCGATTCATCGACCGGCACCTATGATGTGCTGGCCATCCTAGACATTATTGCGAACACTTCGGACCCGGTTGCGGATGCGCGCTTGGCAAGTTTGATTCCATCTAAAGAACTGCGAACTCAACTATTGTCGGCCCACGCGGCAGTCTGTGCGGCAATGTATTCGCTGGCCGACCGTAGCAACCTCTCGCTACGTGCCTTGCAACGACTAGTGTGCTTGTACCGAAACAAGGCCGCGCTCGTCGAACCGCTGTTTTACCGCGATCGCATGAATATACAACTGGAGGAAATGGCGCAGGACATCCATGACCCGGGCCAGTTCAACTTGGAGGCCGAACGCCTGTGGAAGTACGCCGGACAACGGGCGCGGTTGCTCTACAAGGATCCGGATGGGTTCACATGCCTACTGTGGTGCGCCGACGAGGGAGAACTCGTGTATGACGCCCTCGACGACATGATCGTCGCGTGCTGGTCAGGACAGCGCAAGCGGTTTACCTGGGCCGAGTTTTTCGACGCCGACAGCCTGGCTACAGACGTAACCACTTGTCGGCGCGATATGCGTGCCTTCTGGGGAGAACACCTATGGGAGATGCTGTGAGCGACCAATTTACATTTCTTGCAAAAAATACAAATTTGCGTGATGCGGCCGAGACGCGCGGCCACGTTGCGTATCTGATGTCGCAACAGCTGGTGTATCGGGAGTATCCCATGGCCTGCCTAACCGCCTGGATTGAGACTCCGATTAACATTGATCAAATCAAGGTCTTCTTCGACCCAACGACAAGTTTACCTTTGGGCTACGTCACCTGGGCTTGGCTTGCCCCCGATGTAGAGCAACGCTGGCTCACCGATCCCGACGCGACTTTGCATTTCAGTGAGTGGAACGAAGGGGGGCGACTATGGATTATGGATTTTGTCGCGCCTTTCGGCCACGGCTATGACATGGCGCGCTACATGCAACGGCATATGTTCCCGGATTGCGTAGAGGCTCACTCCATTCGGCGTGACCAGGACGGGAAAGTGCGGCGCCATTCTGTCTGGACCGCTCGCCGTGACCACACGTCCCAAGATCGGCTTGGTGCGGCAAATACATGATAGATATTGTTGAATGAATGAGACGATGCAACGCGAACCCGACCCGATACAGGACGAGGTACCGCTTCCTTTGTTCCGCCCGGAAGTGTGGGACGCGAAGGCGACCCAATGGTTTGGTCCGATACGACTGACGCAACCGGTATCTGGCAAAGTCATGGCATCGATCGCGCTATGTGTGACGCTGGGCCTGGTTGCCTTTGGATTATTTGGCACCTATACAAAAAAGTTATCCGTCACCGGACTCACCATGCCACACGGTGGCAGCATCACAATCTCCAGCTTCGCCCCTGGAATCATCGTGCGCAACTACGTCGCCGAGGGAGAACGCGTGACGCGCGATCAAACCATGTTCGAAATTTCCAGCGAACAGTATGTCGGAGGCGGCGCATTGGCGTCGCTGTTATCTCGACAAATTGATGTGCGTCAGGAATCCGTGGATGCTGAGCGGCGCAGCCGTATTGCTCAGGAGACCGAGCGGCGCCGTGAACTCGACGCCCGCTTGGAAAATTTGGCAGCAGAGGAAGCTCAGTTGCAACAAGATCTTGAGCTGAACCGCCGTCGGCAACGCCTGTCCCAAGCCACGGTGACCAAATTCGAAACACTCCAGCGGAATGGTTTTGTATCCGAGGCTCAAGTCCAACAAAAGGTGGAAGAGACTATTGACATTAGCAGTCGACTTAGCGCACTGAACCGCTCTTTGCTGCAATTGCGGGCAAATCGCATTACGATCAGCGCCGAACGGGATAGCCTGGCAAACAATCTGTCTGCGACCCTTGCTCAACTCGACCGGTCTGAAGCGGCATTGCGCCAGGAACGTGCCGAGAACCAAACCCGCCAGCGGACCCTCATCAAGGCCACGGCTGATGGCATCGTCACCACGATCACAAACCGGCCTGGACAATTCGTCCAGGCTGGCCAGGTGCTAGCCACCCTCATGCCCAGCAAGCCCGGCGCGGGTCCAGCCAACGAGGAACTTGAAGTCCATCTGTATGTCACTAGTCGTGCCATCGGCTTTGCTCAGGTCGGACAAGCGGTGCGAATTCGCTACCGTGCGTTCCCGTATGAACGGTTCGGCTTGTACGATGGCAAAGTGATCGGCATCAGCAAGACCCCTCTGGCGTCGAACGAGTTACCGGCAAATATCGCCGGGACTGTAGTTAGTAATGCATTTGCTAATTCGCCTGGTGGAACCGAGGGACTGTACCGTATTCGTGTAAAGCCAGCCGAACAGTTCATCAATATTTACGGGAAACCGCAGCCATTGACTGCCGGGATGACGCTTGAAGCCGATCTAATGCTGGATACGCGGCGCATCTGGGAGTGGGCATTCGCTCCGGCTCTTGGGTTCGTTGCCCGCTCTACCCAGATCTCGAACGAGAAGTGAAGAATGAAATTTATTGCTCAGACAGAAGCCAGTGAATGCGGACTGGCATGCCTTGCGATGATCGCCAATCATTATGGCCATCGAACGGACCTCGCTTCGCTCCGTCGGCGATTTTCCGTCAGCCTCAAGGGCATGACGCTCGAACAAATGTTACGCCATGCTAGTGCGCTCGGGATGGCGTCACGCCCCGTACGGCTCGAGATGGAGGACTTGGTCAAGCTTGATTGTCCGTGCATCCTGCACTGGAATCTTGACCATTTTGTGGTTCTTAAACGGGCACGCCGAACATTACGTAGTGATTTGGAATTGGTGATCCTCGACCCGGCAGTGGGGGAGCGTGTCATCAAACACAATGCGATTTCGCGTTCCTTTACGGGCGTGGCCTTGGAACTTCGTCCGACAGCAACATTCGAAAAGCGCGATGCACCCAAGCGCGTGCCCGTCCAGAATATGGTCGGGAAAATCGTCGGCTTGCGCCGCGCATTGGTCCAAGTGCTGGTCATGGCCATTGGTCTAGAACTGCTGACCCTGATCACCCCACTATTCACTCAGTTCATCCTTGACGACGTCGTCGTTGGAGGTGATTTCGAACTGCTCCATGCACTGGCTATCGGCTTTGGCCTTGTTCTTTTCACGCAAGCCGCGTTACAACTTGCCCGTAGCTGGTCCTTGACGTGCTGGGGCATTGAACTAGGGCTACAATGGTCGAGCAGATTGTTCGCCCATCTCTTAAAATTGCCCCCGGCATTTTTTGAGAAACGTCACTTGGGCGATGTGATCAGCCGCTTCAGCAGCCTTAGCGCCATACAACGCGTGGTAACTAGCCTGTTGGTCGAGAGTGCCTTGGACGGATTACTGGCCATCACAGCACTGGTCCTGATGCTGAAATATAGCGCCGTACTGAGCGCTGTGGTTTTCGCCTGTGTGCTGATTTACTCCGGACTACGCTGGTTGTTTTATCGTGCGTTGCGGGATGCCACGCAGGAAACCCTGATATTGCGCGCAAAGGAAGAGAGTCACTTTCTTGAGACCCTCCGCGCGATCACCCCCCTCAAGCTATTCGGCCGTGAGTCGGAACGTATGGCACGCTGGCTGAACCTGCGGCAGGACGCGGTCAATCAAGACATCAAGACGCAAAAGATTGACGTGACGTTCCGTGCTTGTAGCTCCGCTATCATGAGCATCCAGAACCTTCTCCTTTTCTATTTGGGAGCAGAACTGATCATCAAGCGTGAACTGTCGGTTGGCATGCTAACGGCATTTACCGTTTACGCTGGAACCTTTATTACCCGCGTATTCGGATTGATCGATGCGTTCATCAACGTACGGATGCTTTCGGTCCATACCGAGCGTTTGGCGGATATTGTCTTGGAACCCGTTGAGGAAGAAGCGACAGTGCTCAACGCCGTAGACCGACTTGAACCAAGTATAACGCTACGAAATGTACGTTTCCGCTATGCTGATGGCGAGCCATGGGTGCTAGATGGGATCAATCTTCATATTCCGGCGGGCCAAAATGTTGCTCTAGTGGGACCAAGCGGATGTGGCAAGTCCACTCTCTGCAAAATCATCGTGGGTATTCTTGCACCCAATGAGGGCGAGGTCTTAATTGATAATATTCCTATTCGACAAGTCGGCTTAAAAGCTTATCGCCAACTGATTGGCACGGTCATGCAGGACGATGACTTGCTTGCAGGATCACTGCTCGACAACATTAGCTTTTATGATGTGCGAGCGAATTATGACGACGTGGCGCGATGTGCTGCCATGGCAAATATCCACGAAGACATCCTTCGTATGCCAATGGGATATCAATCCCTTGTGGGCGACATGGGCAGCATTCTTTCAGGCGGGCAAAAACAACGGGTCTTGCTAGCCCGTGCCTTATACAAAAATCCGAAAATTCTCGCTATGGACGAAGCAACGAGCCATTTGGACATTGATAATGAGCGCAAGGTGAATCAAGCCTTAAGCGGCCTCGATCTGACAAGAATCATGATTGCACATCGTCCAGAAACCATTGCAGCAGCTGAACGCGTCATCCAAGTTCAAAATGGCAAAGCGACCGAGCGACAATCCCAAGCGACGCAGTTAAGTGCGGTGCTGAATGAGTCGCCTACGCTTACCGTATAAGCGATGTCGAAATCGAGGGATACATTGAAACGTTTGCTGGTGATGTCTGGCCATGATGTGTTTGACAAATGGCTGCGTGCATTTTAAACGCCGAGCTTCCCAGCACCGGCGAATGCTCAAGAAGCCACTTTAGAGAGAGTACGAAATTGCAGGGAATTAGCGGTCTACACGGTGAATTTTTGAGAGAATTTAAACCTCAGAGATGAGGTAAACTCGATTTCGCTTTTTTGTCGTTTGCTGCGATTCAGCCCATCGGTCGGCCCCGTTCAGAACTCCTGCAATAGCAGTTGAGACGAGGCGGTCGCGCGAGCCAGCAATCCCATCCGTTCCCTTTCAATACCAAATTACAAGCGTAGGGTGCTTGAGCAGATGATCTGCACTGAATTCGCATGGAAGTGCACGTATTTTTCGCAGCCCGACTATTGAACAATCTTATTGAGTTTTGACAGATGTAACGTATAAATTGGCGCCTCTTGACCAGGCTTATGTTTAATCGCAACCACTTTATCGACCGGAACGCGAAGGCAAGCTGACCGATTAAGCTTCGCCTTTTAGCCCGATTAACAACAATCGAGTATATTAATGAATGCATTGCTGCCCCCACAGCAGGTTGACCCCGAAAATCGTAAATTCTTAAGGGGCGATTTCGAAGCCCGAATCAATCGGGACACGGCCTCAGCCGATATTCGTCGTTTTCCCTTTTCGAACGGCGGCATATTCTTATGCATTACGGTTTATAACGAGCCTGCGGATGCATTGCATTGTTCAATTATCGGCTTAGCCAACACCATCGCACGGTTGCGTCGTACCTGTCCAAATATCATTATCAATATATGCGTGTTGGTAGATGGTGTTCAAAAATGTTCGCCGTCGATGAGGGCTACCTTGGAGCGGCTTACGGGTTCTGATAAGTGTTTCCGATTTGATTCTCATGATTTGGCGTGCAACTACCTTGAAGCCGATCTTTTTGATCTACTTAAGTTATGCAGGAGCGGCCAGTACGACGATGACTTTCACTGGCAAGGGCGCCTAAGCGAATTGCAACAGTGTGTCACAGATTCACAGGAAGCAGAACGCCTAATTGATAGCAACCAAGTTCATCTACTCGTTGCGGTTAAACGTGAAAATCACGGAAAACTGGATTCGCACTGGTGGTTTTATCGTATCTTCTGCCCATGTATCGTACCGGCTTACTGCTTCCAGATGGATGTAGGTACGGTTCCGGCCAGAAGCGCATTTAGCGAACTTGTTAATGCGTTTCAGCGAGATGGCCGTGTAGGAGCTGTGGCGAGCAGCATTTTGCCGCCCAGACCTTCCAGTCCGTGGAGCCTTCTTCAATGCTGGCAATATACGTCCTTTACCAACTCAATTCTTTTGGAGTGGCCTGCAGAACGCGCGGCCGGATATTTGAGCGTCATTCCTGGACAATTAAGTGCGGTCCGATGGGACGCAATCAAAACTACCAATAGCTTCGATCCCGATACGAAGCCACGTGATCCGCTCAGTGTATACTTCAAAGGATTAGGACCTCTAACACCTCATGAGTCCATGCTCTATCTCGCCGAAGATCGCGTTCTTTGTCGCGAAATTATCAGCAGCCCGCAAACCGAATGGACTATTACTCATGTCGATAATGCAGTGGCTGTAACCGACCCCTGCCATTCGTGGCAGGAGTTATTGCGACAAAGAAAGCGGTGGTGCAATGGCTACATGGCATGCCGTGTCAGCTACCTCCGACATCTCCCTGACTTCGTTCGCGATCCAGCGGTGGCGACTCGAAGGAAATTGCGTGCTGTCACAGCGGGAATCTACCATTTCTTAATACTCACTTATGACTGGTGCGCCCCAGCCATTTTCATACTCCTTTTGTCTTCAATTGGACAACGGGCAATATCGTCTACGCATCATATTCCTGCGCTCCAGGGCAGCTTAGAGATACTCCTGCCAATGGCGCTGTGTGCTCTGCTTCCTCAATTTATTGTTTGTTTGCGTAGCGATCTTTCGGCGCGGCATATCGCCTTTTTACGTTTCTCCGTTTCTCTTCAAATGAGCGCTGTAGCGATTTTTCTCCTGACGAATGTGCTATTCGAAGAAACGTTTTTGCTCGCACAGTTGCTTTTGTTTCTTTACGTTGCCGCGCCACTTGCGTCGTTATTAGGTCATCGTAAACTTACTAAGACGATCGTTGCCAGTACTCCAGTCGTATTTTTTGCCATCTATGTTGTCCCCCTTCTCATGTGGATGTATGCAATCTGCAATTCGCATGACAGTAGCTGGGGGACAAAAGGTTTGCTGACGGATACCCGAAACGATGGATTTAAATACCGGAAGAATTTTTTTCAAAATAATCGTTTCCTTCGGCATAGGAATTTACATGCATCGATCTGGGTTGCAAGCAACCTCGGCTTAATATATTTCGCCAATAGTTGGTGTCGCGAAAGCCATCACGACCTAGCCATCATGTTACTGGCACTTACATGCGCCATTACTCTGTTCGGTTTGGTTTGCAGAGTAAGCGCGAAATTACGCCAACTCTTCAAATTGGCCACGGGAAAGGGAAATCCACTAGAGCGATATGAAACTTCAATTGATCCCATCCCTTCATCAGGAACCACACCCGAACATAGCTGATGCGTATGAAAGTGAGCATGCCATGTATTGACAGAGCTCTTCATTGCACCTTTATTTATCATTCTGGAAACTGCACTAATGAACAAGAATAATCCCACCAGCGGCGTGTATTTTTTGGCGAATAACAAGGTTTTCGAACAAGTCGTCGCATTCCTTCGGAGCTTTCGGATGCACAATCCGACTATCCCACTCTGCTTGATACCTTTTGATAGCGATTTCGATAAGATATCGTCGCTCAAAACTACCTTTTCATTTTCCATATTCGATGATGCGGAGCTGCTCGCCAGTTGCGATGCAATCAGCGAGAGGTTTCACGGCTTCGTGCTTGGAACTTATCGAAAGTTAGTAGCTTGGGAGGGAATATTTGACACCTTCATTTACATCGATGTCGACACAGTTGTCACTGATTCCGTTGATTTCGCATTCGAGCACCTCAAGCATGGTGACTATGTCGCTTCGCATTCAAATCTCGAAAATATACGGTGCTGGGTATGGAAGGATAGCGTTTACGCAACACATTTGCTTACCCCACCGCAGATCGAGTATTCGGCAAACACGGGTTTTTTTGTGAGCCGGCGTGGCCTCTTGCCAATGAAACACTGTGTAGCAAAGGTGAACGGCGCGTTAGAACTCAAGGAGAGTATGGAATTAGAGTGCATGGAACAGCCATTTCTAAATTATCTGATTGTAACATCAGGTTACTCATACACGAGCCTGTTGCAGCTGCTTATGGTTGGTATTGCTCCGACCGTGAGCTTGGAATGGTGGGCCGGTACGCCAAATGGACGTGTGGATGGGGGGAAATTATACGACCCTAGGGGCGCCGGAGTCTTCCTCGTGCATTGGGCTGGCTTTTGGAAGAAATCCGGTGGGTCGAGCATTGGACTGCCCTACAAGGAGCTGTGGGATTTTTACCGACGGCCCGAAATCTCGCCCGATGTCCTTTGATAAGAGGTAAATGTCCAGCGTGAATGACCGAAGCAATTAATGGGGGCGCCTCGGCATTGTTGCGCAAATCAGGCTGGGCCAGCGTAGAACCCGCAGGTCTGGTAGCCTGAACGGATGAAACCAGCTCCTCGGAAGTACCGCACAACCAACTGGAAGACGTACAACGAAGCGTTGAAGTCACGCGGCTCGCTGCTCATCTGGCTTGACCCGACGATGAGCTGGCATGGCCAGCCAAGCGGCAAGCGCGGGCGCAGCCAGACGTTCAGCGACGAGGCGATCCAGTTCTGCCTGAGCATCAAGTGCCTCTTCAATTTACCGCTACGCCAGGCCATGGGCATGACGCAAAGCCTGCTGCGCCTAGCCAGGCTCAACTGGCCGGTGCCGGACTACAGCACGGTAAGCCGGCGGCAAAAGACGCTGCGGGTGGCCATCGGCGCCGTGCCGACCACGACGGGCTTGCATCTGCTGGTGGACAGCACGGGCATCAAGATGCTGGGCGAAGACGAATGGAAGACGAAGAAGCATGGCGCGGATTACCGCCGCCAATGGCGCAAGGTGCATCTCGGAATCGACGCGTCCACGCTCGAGATCCGGGCCATGGAAGTGACCGACAACAGTATCGGCGACGCACCTGTCCAGCGAGTGCTGCTCAGCCAGATTCCTGCTGACGAACGCATTGCCAGCGTCAGTGGCGATGGCGCTACGACACGAAGGACTGTCATGAAGCCATCGCTCCGCGCGCCCCGCATGCCATCATCCCGACCCGCAAGAACGCCAAGCCCTGGAAGGCAAACCGCTGCGGTGCCGAAGCACGTAACGACATCCTGCGGGTGACCAAAAGAGTGGGACGGGCAATATGGAAGAGATGGAGCGGCTACCACCGGCGCAGCCTTATCGAAACCAAGATGCGCTGCTTCAAGCTGCTGGGCGAACGCGTCATGGCACGTGACTTCGACCGTCAGGTCGCCGAGCTACAAGTGCGGGCTGCCGTGCTGAATCGCTTCACTCGGCTGGGCACCCCGATTACCGTCCCGGTGTTATAAAACGAATTACAAATAGCGTCAGCTCGGCCTTCGCTCGATTTGCTCAACAAAGCCGAACAAGGCGCGGTACTGCTCCTCTGGAGTCAGCTTCTTATTTCGGTAGATGGACTTATAGACGTCCAGCGTTTCTGGTGCGCCACCCGCGGCGATGGTACCCTGCTTGCGACGATACTTTTCCAACGCTGCGTTGGAAACCTTGGAGCCTACGGTCAACCTGGCGAACGCAGAGCGCAAAAATTCGAGACTTGTTTGAGCGTGAGTATAAATGATCATGACATGCTCCTTTGCTCCAAGTGTATCACGCTCGATGCGGGGCCGGACAGCGACTGTTCGGCCACGGCCGCACGCCGATGACAGGAAACAAGGCAGCACATGTGCGGTTCGGTCATGAAATCGAACCGCGCCGTCGCTTGCCCTGCACCGCCAACACCCTGAGCGCCGTCTCCAGCCCCACGCGCCGGTACTCCATCGCCCTTGCCGCCGCGTGCACGCCCCGCGCCCGCAACGCATCCTGCACGTTCTCGGCCGTCCAGCGGTCGCTCCGCCGTTCACCGAGCAGTTTTTTCAGCAAGCCCTGGTCGTCGATCCATCGGTAAGTCATGACGTCCTCCTTGTGGTTGAGGACACCAGTTTCGCGTTAATTGCAACAAGGCAACTTACTGAGCATCAAGTTCAGGACAGGCGCGCGTGGTTGAGGATGAGCCAGGCCACGGTGATGACGACCATGCCGGTAAAGGTCACGCACGACCAGGTGAAGAACCAGGCCGACACGATCCCGGCCTGCAGCACCTTCTCGAACAGGATACCGAGCGCGAAATCGAAGGCGGTCAGGAACGACCAGCGCCGCAGGTAGACGGGCAGGTAGCGGCTCATCTTGCGGTTGTGCTGGTGCGCGGCGTGCCGCTCGATGCGGTCGCGCGCGGCGCTGACGTCGCGGAACAGCCAGTCGAAGAACAGGAAGCGATACAGGAGGCGCCGGAAGGGCATTTCCGGGGCCGGGTCGTTGTCTGCAACGGGGTGGGATTGCTTGTCGATCGTCATGGTTGCACCGCTCGCTCGAATTCTCATTCATGGTATGCCAGATGCCGCGTCAAGCCACGTTCGTTGCCTAACGTAGCGTGCGCGGTGCCTGACGTTTCTGAGCAGCACCAATAAAAAGCAAAACGGGCGCACGCGGCGCCCGTTTCGGAACAACGGCCAGGAGGCGTCAGCCTTCCTTGACCCGCTTGGCGATGTGCGCCAGCGCCGCATCGACCTGGTCGATCAGGATCAGCGACAGGTCGCCCGGCTGCAGGCGTTCGAGCGCCTTGTCGATGGCGACGAACTCGCCCTTGATCTCGTCGATGTGCGTTGTCCGGGGCGCGCCGGCGAGGCCCTCGCGCAGCAGGCCGACGACTTCGCCCTCAAGGCGGCCGCGCTGGCACTGGTCTTCGTACAGCAGCACGTCGTCGAACGCTTTACCCAGGATGCGGGTCTGGTCGCGGATGTCCTCGTCACGGCGGTCGCCCGCGCCCGAGATCACCACCGAGCGGCGCTTGGCCGGCATCGATTCGACGGCGTTCACGAGGGCCTGGATCGCGTCCGGGTTGTGGCCGTAGTCGGCGATGACCGTCGCGCCGCGGTAGTCGAACACGTTGAAGCGGCCCGGCGCGTTGTCGCTCTCGCCGACGAACGTCTTGAGACCCACGCGGATCGCATCCCACGAGATGCCGACGGCCCACGCGGCGGCCACGGACGCCATCACGTTTTCGACCTGGAAGCCGATCACGCCGCCGCGAGTGATGGGCACCTCGGCCAGCGGCACGCGTTCTTCGTTCTTGCCTTGCGCCGCGACGAGGTGGCCCTTGTCGACGTAGACGATGCGGCGGCCCTGCGCGCGGTGCTTCTGCATGACCGGCAGCGAGGCGTCCGCGGCGAAATAAGTGATGTCGCCCTTCGTGTTCTCGGCCATGCCGGCGACGATCGGGTCGGCCGCGTTCAGCACGGCCATCCCGTTCGGCGCGACGTTCTGCACGATCACGCGCTTCAGCACCGCGAGGTCTTCCAGCGTGGTGATGTAGTTCAGGCCCAGGTGGTCGCCGGAGCCGATGTTCGTGACGACGCCGACCTGGCAGCGGTCGTACGCGAGACCCTCGCGCAGGATGCCGCCGCGCGCCGTCTCGAACACGGCCGCGTCGACGTCCGGGTGCAGCAGCACGTTGCGCGCGCTGCGCGGGCCGCTGCAGTCGCCGCTGTCGATGCGGCGGCCCTGGATGTACACGCCGTCCGTGTTCGTCATGCCGGTGCGCAGGCCGGAGCTTGCGAGCAGGTGCGCGATCAGGCGCACGGTCGTCGTCTTGCCGTTCGTGCCCGTCACGGCGACGACCGGGATGCGGCCGTCGTCGCCCGGACCGTACAGCGTGTCCATGATGGCTTCGCCGACGGCGCGGCCCTTGCCGAACGACGGCGAGATGTGCATGCGCAGGCCTGGCGCGGCATTCACTTCGACGATGCCGCCGCCCTGGTCCTCGATGGGTTTCAGCACGCTGTCGCACACGAGGTCGACGCCGCAGATGTCCAGGCCGACCATGTGCGCGGCCGCGATGGCGCGCGCCGCCACTTCCGGATGCACGTCGTCCGTGACGTCGGTGGCGGCGCCGCCCGTCGACAGGTTCGCGTTGTTGCGCAGGGTGACGCGCCGGCCCTTCGGCGGGACCGATTCCGCGTCATAGCCCTGCTTCGCCAGCGAGGCGAGGGCGATGTCGTCGAAGCGGATCTTCGTGAGCGACGTCGCGTGGCCGTCGCCGCGGCGCGGGTCCTTGTTGACGATGTCGACGAGCTGGCGCACGGTGTGCACGCCATCGCCCACGACGTGCGGCGGGTCGCGGCGCGCGGCGGCGACGAGCTTGTTGCCGACGACGAGCAGGCGGTAGTCGTGGCCCGGCAGGTATTTTTCGACCATGATCTCGTCGCGGAACTCGGACGCGGCGGCAAAGCCCGCGTCCAGCTGCTCGCGCGTGGTGACGTTCACGGTCACGCCCTTGCCCTGGTTGCCGTCCTTCGGCTTGATCACGACCGGCAGGCCGATTTCCTGGGCGGCGGCCCAGGCGTCGTCCGGATCGTTCACGCTGCGGCCCAGCGGGACGGGCACGCCGGCCGCGTTCAGCAGGGTCTTGGTCAGTTCCTTGTCCTGCGCGATGGATTCCGCGATGGCGCCGGTGGCGTCGATCTCGGCGGCCTGGATGCGGCGCTGGCGGCTGCCCCAGCCGAATTGCACGAGGCTGCCCTCGGTCAGGCGGCGGAACGGGATGCCGCGCGCGACGGCGGCGTGTACGATCGAACCCGTCGACGGGCCGAGGCGCACGTCCTCGTCCAGGTCGCGCAGCTGCTTCAGCGCGCCTTCGAGGTCGAACGGCTGGTCATTGCGGGCCGCGGCGCACAGCTGCCCGGCCAGTTCCATTGCGAGGCGTCCGACGTCTTCTTCGCTGTACTCGACGACGACCTGGTAAATGCCGCGCTCCAGCGTGGCGGTCGTGCGGCTGAACGTGACGGGGCAGCCGGCCTGCGCCTGCAGGGCCAGCGCGGCGACTTCCAGCACCTGGGCCAGCGGGATCGTGTCGTCATGGCCGGTCGGCTGCAGCGGCCAGATTTCCGGGAACAGGGCGCGCAGGCGCGTCTCGAAGCCGGGCAGGGCGCCGATCGATTCCTCTTCCGGCGCGCAGGCGACGATCGCCTCGATCGACGTGTGGTGGCTCCAGAGGTTGGGACCGCGCAGGGCGCGTACGCGTGATACTTCCATAAGTCTTTCCTTTAGGGTCTTGCGGCATCCGCCCGGTCATGCCGGGCTCGTCATCAGGCCTTTTTCTTTTTGCCGGCCGGGTCGAACGTGCGCAGGCCGGCGCAGATCAGGTCCGTCGGCACGTCCAGCGCCCAGCCGGCCAGCGCGGCCGCGAGCAGGGCATTCGGCTGCGCGGCGGTGGCGGGCTTTACTTTGTCGATGCCCAGCAGCGGCACTTCCTCGCTGCCCTGGGCCAGGACGATGTGGTGGTTGCGCACGAATGCGACGCGGCCGCCGCCCGCGCGGTGCGCGGCCAGGGTGGCGTTGGCTTCGTCCTGCGCGTAGAACAGCACGGCGCCGTCGGACAGTTCGGCCAGCGCGGCCACGCGTTCATCGGCCGCATCCAGCACGGCCGCGCCATCGGACAGCACGACGTCGACCTGGCTGCGTACGACGTTGTAGAGCGCATCGTCGTCGCGCACGTACAGGTCGGCCACGTCGGCCACGCTGCCCATGTCGGTCACGATGCCGACGAGGCAGCGGTCGTACGGCAGGCCCTCGGTCAGGATCGTGCGCGCGTTCGATTCGAACACGGCGGCCTGCACGGTGCGGTTGATCAGCAGGCGCTGGCCGGCGTCGAAGCGGGTGCCGTCCTGCGCCGTGACCTGGCGGCCGTCGAGGAACAGGCCCTCGCGGTTGGCCACGCCCACGTGCTTGCCGGCCAGGTTCAGCACGGTGCCGACGAGGCGCGCGGCGAGTGCCGCGTCCGTGGTGCCCGTGACGCCCACGAGCGGGATGCGTCCCGTCTCGCCCTCGGCGAACAGGTGTTCCACGATCGCCTTGCCCACGTTGCGCGGCTCGCCCTGGGCGGGCTTGATGTGCGCGAGCAGGCCCGGGCTGGAATTGACTTCGATGATGGCGCCGCGCTGTTCTTCCAGCGGACGCGAGATGTCTTCGCACACGAGGTCGATGCCGGCGATGTCCAGGCCGACGACGCGCGCGGCCAGCGCGGCCACGTGCGCGACTTCCGGGTGGACCTCGTCCGTGACGTCGTCGGCCACGTTGCCGTTCAACTGGATCAGCACTTTCTGGCCGGCCTGCGGGACCGAATCCGGCGTGAGGCCCTGGCGTTTCAGGTCCAGCTTGACTTCATCGCTTTCGGCCGGCACGACGGGGCTGAGCGGGAATTCTTCGGAACTGCCGCGGCGCGGGTCGATGTTGATCTGGCTGTCGCACAACTGCGTGACGGTGGAGGTGCCGTCGCCGACGACCCACAGCGATTCGCCCTTGGCGGCGGCGACGACTTTCGAGCCGACGACGAGCAGGCGGTGTTCGTTGCCGGGAATGAAGCGCTCGACGAGGACGGCGCTGGAATCCCCTTCTTCGGACGCGATGGCGTAGGCGGCATGCACGTCCGCTTCCGACATCAGGTTCAGCGACACGCCGCGGCCATGGTTGCCGTCGACGGGTTTGATGGCGACCGGCAGGCCGATGTCCTGCGCTTCTTCCCACGCGGCTGCCGCGCTGCGCACGACCGACCCTTCCGGCACCGGCACGCCGCAGGAGGCGAGCAGGGTCTTGGTGAGGTCCTTGTCGCTGGCGATGGATTCGCCGATGGCGCTCGTGCGGTCCGTCTCGGCCGTCCAGATGCGGCGCTGCGCGCTGCCGTGGCCCAGTTGCACGAGGTTGCCTTCGGTCAGGCGGATGGACGGAATGCGGCGGTCGGTGGCGGCGTCGACGATGTGGCCGGTCGAGGGGCCCAGGCAGTAGCGGTCGACCAGTTCCGTCAACTCATCGACCTTGGCCTGCAGGTCGAACGGGGTGTCGTTGATGGCGGACGTCAGGAGCGCGTGGCCGGCTTGCAGGGCGGCACGGCCGACGGTTTCGTCGCGCGTGCGGAATGCCATTTTATAAATGCCGCGGTCGGCGGTGGAGCGGGTTTTACCGAAACCGGTCTTCATGCCGGCCAGGTTCTGCAATTCGAGGACGATGTGTTCGAGGATGTGACCAGACCACGTGCCGTCGCGCAGGCGCTCCAGGAAGCCGCCCCGTTCGCCGACGCCGCAGCGGTGTTCGATCAGGCCCGGCAGCCAGGCGGTAAGGCGTTCATACAGGCCGGGGAGTTTATTCGAAGGACATTCTTCGAGTTCGCCGATGTCGAGCCACGTTTCGATGACAGGGCGGTAGGTCCAGATGTTCGGTCCACGCAGGTGGTTTACACGAAGGATTGCAATGTCTTTCTTATTTGTCATGAAAATATCCAGCCACGCGACGACCGCTCTCTCATCGCGTGGCATTGCCTAAGTTTGCACATCGATGGCCAAAGACGCTGCCGGATCGCGGCCCCGTCTTCCTCTCTTTCCATAATGCACATGTTGTATACTTGCCGGAACGAAGCTTACCGTGCCGAACCGATTTCTGCCACTCTGGCCCCTCCGATAGAATACCGTACACGCCGAAGCGCCGCGTTTCGGAAGGTGCGCGTGTCAACGGCAACACCGCCCTCAACGTTCCATCGTACAGATCAGAACCAAAACTCGCCTTTGCCGGCGGCATCACATGACAACTCAACAACTTATTCCCTCCGGTCCGCGGGCGTTGACCGCCGGTTTCCTGCCTGAGCACTGGCAGGCGGACGTCGCGAAGAAGCTTGCGCCAGGGGAAAACGTTTTAAACAGCGTCGAGGTTGACCTCGATGCGAAATTACGTTTCACCAAAGGTATTCTTGTCGTCACGAATTATCGCCTGCTGACCCGCGCGCCCGGCGACACGATGTGGCGCGACTGGCCGTATCGTGCCGGTTTGACAATGCGCCACCACGACCACGCGGGCGTCGGCCACCTCGAGCTCGTCGACCAGAACGGCCTGCTGGCGGCCTGGCGCTTTACTTTGGGCCAGAACCTGCAAGCCATCCGCGTCGTCGACCAGTTCGAGGACCAGGTCGAAAGCCACGTCAGCGGCGTCGCCGTGCAACCGCCCGAGCAACATACTTGCCCGAGTTGCAAGGCCCCGCTGGAACCGGACCAGGAAGACTGCCCGATCTGCACCAAGGTGCTGCATACGCCGCCGTCGACCTGGACCCTGTTCCGCCTGTGGCGCTTCGCCCGGCCTTACAAGGGGCAGTTGCTCCTCGGATTCTTGCTCATGTTGGCAAGTACCGGCGCACACATGATTCCGCCGTATCTGACGATGCCGCTGATGGATAACGTGCTGATCCCGTACCAGAACGGCAAGCACATCGACACGCACCTCGTCTACATGTACATGGGCGGCCTGTTCGCATCGAGCATGCTGGCCTGGGCGCTGGGCTGGGGCCGCACCTACATCCTCGCCCTCGTGTCCGAGCGGATGGGCGCCGACATGCGTTCCGAAACCTATGAACACCTGCTGAGATTGTCGCTGGAATTCTTCGGCGGCAAGCGCACGGGCGACCTCATGTCGCGCATCGGCAGCGGCTCGGACCGCATCTGCGTGTTCCTGTCGCTGCACCTGCTGGACTTCCTGTCCGACGTCCTCATGATCATCATGACGGGCGTGATCCTGTTCAGCATCAATGCCAAGCTCGCCCTGATCACGCTCGTGCCGCTGCCGTTCATCGCGTGGATGATCCACGTCGTCCGCGACAAGCTGCGTACCGGTTTCGAAAAGATCGACCGCGTGTGGGGCGAGGTCACGAACGTGCTGGCCGACACCATCCCCGGCATCCGCGTCGTGAAGGCGTTCGCGCAGGAGCATCGCGAGGCGTCGCGCTTCCGCGATGCCAATAAACACAACCTGGCCGTCAACGACAAATTGAACAAGGTGTGGTCGCTGTTCTCGCCGACCGTGTCGCTGCTGACGGAACTGGGCCTGCTCATCATCTGGTGCTTCGGCATCTGGCAGGTCAGCCAGCAGGAGATCACCGTCGGCGTGCTGTCGGCGTTCATCGCGTACAGCGGCCGCTTCTACGTCCGTCTCGATTCGATGAGTCGCATCGTGTCCGTCACGCAGAAATCCGCGTCGGCCGCGAAGCGCATCTTCGACATCCTCGACCACGTGTCGAGCGTTCCCGAGCCCGTCAATCCGGTGAAACTGGACAAGGTCGAGGGCAATATCGCGCTGCGCGAAGTGGGCTTCCGCTACGGCAACCGGGCTGTCAACCGCGGTATCTCGCTGAACATCAAGGCCGGCGAAATGGTGGGCCTCGTGGGGCACTCCGGCTCGGGCAAGAGCACGCTGGTCAACCTGATCTGCCGCTTCTATGACGTGGCGGAGGGCGCGATCCTGCTGGACGGCCGCGACATCCGCAGCTTCGCCGTCGCGGATTACCGCCGCCACATCGGCCTCGTGCTGCAGGAGCCGTTCCTGTTCTTCGGCACCATCGCGGAAAACATCGCCTACGGCAAGCCGGATGCGACGCGCGAAGAGATCATCGCCGCCGCCCGCGCCGCGCACGCGCACGAATTCATCCTGCGCCTGCCGCAGGGGTATGACTCGATGGTCGGGGAGCGGGGCCAGGGCCTGTCCGGCGGCGAGCGCCAGCGCATCTCGATCGCCCGCGCACTGCTGATCGACCCGCCGATCCTGATCATGGACGAAGCGACGTCCTCGGTCGACTCGGAAACGGAAAAGGAAATCCAGAAGGCGCTGGACAATCTCGTGCAGGGCCGCACGACGATCGCGATCGCGCACCGCCTGTCCACCTTGCACCGCGCCGACCGCCTCGTCGTGCTGGATCGCGGCCAGGTGGTGGAAGAGGGCAACCACGACGAACTGATGGCCCGCGAAGGCGCGTATTACCGCCTGTACGAAGCGCAGGCGCGCAACGTGGACCAGGATCCGGACGACGACGGCAGCAAGGACGACTGAACGATGAATGCAACTTTTCAACTGAAGCGTGACCCGTTCGGGAAGCTGGTCCTGACGAATGCCGAGGGCGAGGAATTCGTGGGCGTCACGCCCGTGCGCTCATTCCCCGTGCAGGCGCCCTCGAAGGGCATCTCGCTCGTGCGCGACGGCGGCAAGGAAGTCGCGTGGATCGACGACCTCGACACGATACCGGCCGACATCCGCGCGCTCGTGACGGAAGAGCTCGACGGCCGCGAATTCATGCCCGAGATTTTGTCGATCAAGGGCGTGTCCAGCTATGCCACGCCGTGCACGTGGACCGTCAAGACGGACCGCGGCGACACCGAGTTCGTGCTCAAGGGCGAGGAAGATATTCGCCGGCTGGGCACGTATTCGCTGCTGATCGCGGACAGCCATGGCATCCACTTCCTCATCCGCGACATGTTCGCCGTCGACAAGGGGAGCCGGAAGATTCTCGACCGGTTCCTGTAAGCGCCGGACCTGCGCCGTTTACTGCCGGCCGGGTCCGATATGCCGGTCGAGGAAGCGCTCGACGCGTTGCCAGAAATCGATCCGGTTCTTCGCCAGCGACCAGCCATGACCTTCGCCGGCGTACGTCACCCATTCGACCTGCTCGTTGCTCCGTTTGACGGCGGCATAGAATTTTTTGCCATGATACAGAGGCACGCGCTTGTCTTCGTCGCCATAGGCCAGCAGCAAGGGCTGGTGAATGCGTGATGCCTGCTGGATCGGCGAGGTTGCCTTCAACTGTTCGGCATCCTTGACCGGGTCGCCGATCAGGAATGGCATGCCGTAGCGCAGGTATCCCTCGGGATAGTCTGGCTTGGAAAACCAGGTGCCGGTGTACATCAGTTCGATGTCGGTCACCCCGATCCAATCGATGCCGCAACGGTACAGGCCGGGGTCGTTGACGAGTCCCATCAGCGTCGCATAGCCGCCGTAGCTGGCACCCGCGATGCAGATCCGCTTGGGGTCGGCGATCCCCTGGTCGATGGCCCAGCGCGTGCCGTCGGCGATGTCGTTCTGCATGGCCAGGCCCCATTGCTTCAGGCCGGCCTCGAAATGACGCATGCCGAAACCGGTGCTGCCACGAAACTCCACCTCCAGCACGGCATAGCCGCGCGACGCGAGGAATTGCGACTCGGGATTCCAGCCCCAGCTGGCGCCGCGGATCCAGGGCCCGCCGTGCACCAGCACCACCATCGGCAGGTTCTTGCGCGTGCCGCCGGGCGGCAGCGTCAGCAGTCCGGGGATCTCGAGGCCGTCGCGCGCCTTGTACCGGACAGGTTCCTGCCGCCCCATGCGCGCGGGATCGATCTTCGGATAGGTATTGCCGACCAGTTCGAGCGTCCCGGATTGCGTGTGGTACAGGAGGTAGCGCAGCGGCTGGCGGTCGGAATAGGATTTTACGAGTACCCAGGGCACGGTGGACCTGGCCGGAGCGTCGATCATGTTGATCGCACCGGGCAGGGCCTTGTCCACTGCCGCCTGGAGCGCCGTCATCGCCGGATCGAACCAGACGTCGGCCTCGGCATCGGTGGTCAGGCGCACGCCCAGCAGCTTGCTGTTGCCGAGCAGGCTGCCGTCGAAGTCATAGCCACGCGTGACGACGACCGGTTCCTTGTTCACCGTACCGGTGGCGAAATCGAAAGTGCGCAGCGATGCCGTGTCCTCTCCGGCGTTGGCCACGACGTACAGCGTGCCATCGGGACCGAAGCCGAGCGGCGTGATCGCATCCCGGGTGCCGCGATAGGTGTCGAAGCTGGCCACCTCGCGCCACTTCCCCGTCGCCGGATCGCGATAATGCATGACGGTCTTGATGTCGCCGTACAGCATGGCCAGTCGCGGCGCACCTTTGGCATCGAGCATGAAGGCGCTGACTTCCACATCCGGTTCGGGACCGACCTCGGCGTTGCCGGTCAATGTGTTGAGGCGGCGCAGCCGGGTACCGAAGTACTTGTCGTTTTTGTCGTACATGGGACGCGCCACGTAGATCCATTCCGAATCCTGGCTGCCGGCCTGGGAGAGGAGGAACGTGTTCCACGGCTGCGGCGAGGGTTGGCGGACGGTACGCTGTGCCAGCTGGCGGTAGTTGCTGCCATCACGGTCGACGGCGAACAGGCCG
Organism: Massilia sp. CT11-108; assembly: GCF_047302915.1. Classification (NCBI taxonomy): domain Bacteria; kingdom Pseudomonadati; phylum Pseudomonadota; class Betaproteobacteria; order Burkholderiales; family Oxalobacteraceae; genus Massilia; species Massilia sp. CT11-108. The sequence goes on from NZ_JBKYMO010000010.1 coordinate 37,907, forward strand.
GGCGCACCGTCCTGGTCGGCGCTGGCGTATTCCGCATCGCGCACATTGAACACGAGCCTGTTGTCATTCACCCAACGGAATTGGTCAACGTCGAGATCGGCGAAGGACACGACCGCCTTGGCGTCCTTCGTTTCCAGGTCCATCACGGCAAGGAAATCGCGGAGGCCAGCGCGATTCGTGCGCATCGCCAGGTAGCGCCCGCTGGGCGACAATTGGGCCCCGCCAAACGCGTTATTGCCGAAAAAAGCGTCGACCGGTGGCGGCGTACCTTGCGCCCACGCGGGCGCGCAGATTTGCACGGCGACGCCCATGAGCAACGCGATGCTCCACCTTGACCGCATGTCCTTCTCCTTGCAAATGTATTGACATAATATTGCCAGAAGATCTGTTATTTATCGACAACGTTTTCAGCCGCATCGCCGGCGATCCACCCACCCGCCGTCCACTCGAGCCGGTGGGTGAGCGCCAGCTTCTCCAGCAAGCGCCCGTCGTGCGACACGACGACGAGCGCCCCCGGCCACGACCCCAGCATCGCTTCCAGCGCCTCCACGCTCGCGAGGTCGAGGTGGTTGGTCGGCTCGTCCAGCATCAACAGTTTCGGTGACGGCTCGCCCAGCACGGCCAGCAGCAGCGCGCCGCGCATGCGTTCGCCGCCGCTCAGCTCGCCGCTGGGCCGCAGGATGCGGTCCGGGCCCAGCCCCGCGAGCGCGAGCATCTGGCGCAGGCGGCCTGCGTCGTGCGAGGTCGGGAAATGATCCAGCAGGCTGCGCGCCGGATCGAGCATGGCCAGGTGCTGGTCCAGCAGCACGCCCGGCAGCCCGTGCACGCTGCCGGACAGCGGGGCGATCTCTCCGGCGATCGTGCGCAGCAGCGTGGACTTGCCGCAGCCGTTCGGCCCCGCAAGCGCGATGCGCGCCGCGCCCTGCACGCGCCAGTCCAGCGGCTGACGGGGACCGTGGCGCGCGACGAGCGCGTCGAATGCGAGCGCCGTCTGGCCGGGCGGGATGTCGATGTCCAGCTGCGGAAAGGCCGGCTGCTGGTGCAGCGCATCGAAGGTCGCGAACGCGCCGGCCACGCCATCCTGTAACGCCTGCCGTTCGCGCGCATGGCGCTCGGCGCGGGCGCCGTCAGTCTGTTCGGCGCGCTGGGGCAGGGCGTTCAGCACGATCTTCGGCATGCCGCCGTCCGCCTTCGCGCGCAAGAGCGCCCGCGGCGCGCTCGGCCTGGTTGCGCATCTTTTGCTCGCCCTGGCGCCGCTCGGTGCGGGCGCGTTCCAGCCGGGCGCCGGCGGCGGCCAGTTCCGCCTCGCGTTGCTCTGCCACGAGCGACCATCCGCCGCCATGGCGCCTCAGCCCGCCCGCGTGGACTTCCAGCGTGCGCTCGACGTGCTCCAGCAGGTCGCGGTCGTGGCTGATGAGCAGCAGGCCGCGGCCGGCCTGGCGCCACGCGCGCATCTGGTCGAGCAGGAACGCGCGGTTGCCTGCATCGAGGTGGTTGCCCGGTTCGTCCAGCACGAGCAGGTCGGCGTCCGAGCAAAAGGCGCCGATCAGCGTGAGCAGCGTGTGCTGGCCGCCCGACAAGGCTTGCGGTGCGAGACGCGCATCGAGACCGGCGCCGTCCAGCATCGCCTCCCAGCGCGCTTCCAGGTCCCAGCGGTCGCCGATGAGGTCGAAGTCCTCGTCGCGTGCATCGCCTGCAGCCAGGCGGCGCAGCGCGGCCAGCGGCGCATCGAGGCCGGCGACTTCGGCCAGGGACCGTGCGGACGTGGCCCCGGTCTGCTGCGCCACGTAGCGGATGCGTCCCGGGCGCTCGATGCGGCCGGCGGTGGGTTCGAGGTCGCCCGCGAGCACGCGCCCCAGCGTGGACTTGCCGCTGCCGTTATGGCCGATCAGGCCGACCGTCTCCGCTTGAAACGACTCGTGCAGGTTCGTGAAGAGAATGCGCCCGTCGGGCAGGATGATGTCGACCCCGTGCAGGGCCGCGAGATAGGGATGCGCCATGAGGAACTCCTGAATGCCAAGGAAAGCCGGAAGGTTTCGAGGCCGTCGCGTTGCGAACGGCGGGCATTACAGGCGCATGGGTAGAATCTCCTGATAAACGAACTCATATTCTAGCAGGAGATCCGCATCGAACCTCAACACTACGTCGTCGTCACGATCGGCTCGGCCGGCGACCTGTTCCCGTTCCTCGCGCTGGCGCTCGCGCTGCGTGCCCGCGGCCACCGCGTGAGCTTTCTCGCGCCCGAGCAGCACGGGCCGTGGGTGCGTCCGACCGGCCTGCCGTTCACGGGCCTGCCCGCCGACGAGGCGGTGCTGCGCGATCCCGACCTGTGGCATCCCACGCGCGGCTTCGGCGTCGTGTGGCGCGCGACGCGGCTTGCGATGGCGCGCATCGTGCCCTTCGTCGCGGCGCTGCCGCAGCATGAAACCTGCATGCTGCTCGTGCATCCGCTCGCGCTGCCCGAGGCCGACTTGTGCCGCACGGTGCATCCGGGCGTGAAAATCGCGGCCGCCTACCTTGCGCCGGCGAACCTGATGACGGTGCACGATCCGCTGCTGGTCGGCCCGTGGCGCGTGCCGGCGTGGGTGCCGCTGGTCGCACGCCGCGCGTTCTGGCGCTGGGTGGGCCGGCGCTTCATCGATCCCGTCGCGCTGGCGGACGTGAACGCGGCGCGCACGGCGCACGGCTTGACACCGGTGCCGTCGCTGATGGACTGGATCGCGTCCGTGCCCGACCTGTCGCTGACGCTGTTCCCCGACTGGTTCGCGCCCACGCAGCCGGACTGGCCGCAGCCGCTGGTGCGCGGCGATTTTCCCTTGTTCGATCCGAATGCGGATGCGACGCTCTCCGCCGACTTGCAAGCGTTCCTGCAGGCCGGCCCGGCCCCGCTCGTGTTCACGCACGGCACCGGCAACACGCAGGCGGCCGCGTACTTTCGCCACGCGCACGCGGCCGCCTGCG
>NZ_JBKYMO010000011.1:0-39692 GCF_047302915.1 Massilia sp. CT11-108
GCCTCCGCCGGGCGAGCCTGCCGGGCCCGCACCGCCGCCCGCGCGCTGCAATTCTTCCGGCGGCATGTTCTTGCGGCGCTTTTCCAGCAGATAGGCGCCACCGAACAGCGTGCTGCCCAGCAGCAGGAACACGAGGTTCGGCATGCCCGGGATCAGGCCCATGCCGCCGATGATGCCGCCCGTGATGTACAGCACTTCCGGTTTCGCGAACAGCTGGCTGACGACTTGCGAACCCACGTCCTTGTCGCTGGCCACGCGCGACACGACCATACCGGCCGCGATCGAGATGATCAGCGACGGGATCTGCGCGACGAGGCCGTCACCGATGGCCAGCAGCGTGTAGTTCTTGACGGCGTCGCCAAAGGCCATGTCGTGCTGGACCATGCCGACGATCAGGCCACCGACGACGTTGATCACGGTGACGAGGATGCCGGCCACGGCGTCGCCGCGCACGTATTTCGACGCACCGTCCATGGCGCCGTAGAACTCGGCTTCCATCGACACTTCGGAGCGGCGGCGCTTGGCGTCCTCTTCGCCGATCAGGCCGGCGTTCAGGTCGGCGTCGATCGCCATCTGCTTGCCGGGCATCGCGTCCAGGGCGAAGCGCGCGCCCACCTCGGCGATACGGCCCGCACCCTTGGTCACGACCGTGAAGTTGATGATGGTGAGAATGATGAAGACGACGAGACCGACCGTGTAGTTGCCGCCGATCAGGAAGTGGCCGAATGCCTCGATCACCTTGCCGGCTGCGGCGCCGCCCGTGTGGCCCTCGGTCAGCACGACGCGCGTGGACGCGACGTTCAGCGACAGGCGCAGCATGGTCGTCACGAGAAGCACGGCCGGGAACGCCATGAAATCGAGCGGCTTGACCGTGTACAACGCAGTCAGCAGCACGATCACGGACATCGCGATGTTGAAGCTGAAGAACAGGTCGAGCGCGAATGCCGGCAACGGCAGGATCATCATTACCAGCAGCAGGATGATCAGGATCGGCGCCGCCAGCGCGTTGCTGCGGGCACCGATCTGTTGCAGCCAGGCTGGCAGTCTGAAACCGTTCATGCGTACTCCATCATTCAGGGATACGCCATTATTGCTGATGCCCCACGGAAACTATGCGGGAAGGAGACGGGGAATAACCTCGCAATTCGTGGGTGGGCGGCCCTCCGCCCACGCGTGACGCATGCGATGTGCCGGCGTAATCAGTGCGGCGTACCGGGTCCCGCATCGGTACCCGGCTTCTGCGACGCGGGGTTGAACGGGTCCATTTCCGGCGGAACCGGCAGTTTCTTCGGACGGTCCGGATACTGGTCGAGCGTGCCCTTGCTGTAGGCGCGCAGCTGGAAGACGTAGGCCAGCACTTCGGCCACGGCCGAGTACAGCGCTTCCGGGATCTCGTCGTCGATTTCCGTGTGCTTGTACAGCGCACGCGCCAGGGCCGGCGCTTCCAGCAGCGCGACCTTGTTTTCCTTCGCGATCTCGCGGATCTTCGCCGCGACCTCGTCGGTACCCTTGGCCACGACGCGCGGCGCACCCCGCTGCCCGTCCGCGTACTTGAGCGCGACGGCGAAGTGGGTCGGGTTGGTCACGACCACGTCGGCGGTCGGGACGTTGGACATCATGCGCTTCTGCGCCATCTCGCGCTGCATCTGGCGGATCTTGCCCTTGATCTGCGGGTTGCCGTCCGATTCCTTCGATTCCTGGATCACTTCCTGGCGCGTCATCTTGAGCTTGTCGGCGTAATGCCACATCTGGTACGGACCGTCGAGGATGGCGATGGCGCCCAGCGCGCCGACCATGGTCAGGAATGCCTTGGCGAGGATGCTGCCCAGGTGCGGCGCGGCCGTACCGAAGGGTTCGACGACGAGGCCGATCACGGCATCCTTCTGGCTCATCACGACGAACCACCCGACCGCGCCGACGAGCAGCGTCTTGGCGACGGCCTTCAGCAGCTCGACGAGCGCATTGGTCGACACCATGTTGCCCAGGCCACGCATCGGATTGAGCTTGCCGAAATTGGGCGTGAACGCCTTGGCGCTGAAATTCCAGCCGCCGATCAGCAGGGGCGCCGCCAGCATCATGAGCATGATGGCGCCCGCCAGCGGCAGGCAGGCCAGCAGCACGCGAACCACGTCGGCGAGAATGCGTTCGACCAGCACGTTCGGGTTGTAGATCTGCTCGCGGTCGAGCGACAGCCCGCGCTCCAGCACGGACGACAGCGTGTTGACGAGCCCGCCGCCCAGCATCCACATGCCGGCGCCGGCCGTCATCAAAACGGTAAAAGTCGCAACTTCGCGCGAACGGGGAATGTCGCCGTCTTCGCGCGCCTGCCTCAGCCGCTTCTCTGACGCTGGTTCGGTCCGTTCCGCGTCGCTGTCTTCCGCCATCCTGCACTCCGTTACCTTGGTTCAGGCTGGCATTATTCCAGATGTTGCCGCAGACCTAGAGAAAAAGAAGGACGGCAAACAGCCTGCATATCGTGTTTACGATTTGCATTCTTATACGGACATACCAATGTGCACACACAACACACTCGGTAAAAGTGATAGGAATGTGTTCCACTATCTGTCAAAATTGCAAATTGCTTATGTCGAAAAAAGATGACATTTTCGGCTGAGCTAGCCATAAAACCGGCATCTGATGAATCAAAGCAATGTTGGCTTGCTATATAATGAGTCAAGCAACATTGCCATGCGCAGGTGCCCCGTTAATCGAACAAAGGATACGAAATGAAGAAACTCCTCGTCACGACCGCTATTCTGAGCCTGCTGTCGGCTCAGGCATTCGCTCAGGAATCCAGCACCGCTGCCGGCCAGACTGGCACCGCCTCGGGCTCCGCCGCAGGCACCGGCACCGCTGCCGGCACTGCGGGCACCGCCGCAACGGGTACGGGCTTCGCGGCAACGACCGCGATCGCTGGTCTGTCGGTCGGCACCGTGGCCGCGATCGGCGCCGCTGTCGCCGCCGTGGCCGTCGCCTCGTCGGACAACGGTTCGACCACGAACCACTCGACCACGACGCACCACTGATCCACGCCGGAACGCGTGCGCGTTCCGGTTTGGGCACTGCAAGGAAATCGGCCGCAACAGCGGCCGTTTTCTCTGGCAGGTACTGCCCCGCGCTCAGTCGAACACTTCGGCTTGCGCGAGCAGTTTCCCGGCCTGGTCCTTGGCCGCCAGCTGCGGCACGAAATCGATGGGCCAGCCGATGCCGATGGCCGGATCGTTCCACGACAGGCTGCGCTCATGCTCCGGATACCAGTAATCCGTCGTCTTGTACAGGAATTCGGCGGATTCGCTCAGGACGACAAAGCCGTGCGCGAAGCCCGGCGGCACCCACAGTTGGCGATGATTGTCCCCGCTCAGCTCCATGCCCACCCAGCGGCCGAAAGTCGGTGACGACTTGCGCAGATCGACCGCGACATCGAACACGCTGCCCCGCACCACCCGCACCAGCTTGCCCTGGGCATGCTGGATCTGGTAATGCAGTCCGCGCAATACCCCCTTGGCCGACTTGCTATGGTTGTCCTGCACGAACTGGGCGTCGACGCCGGTGGCCTGGGCAAAGTCGCGCGCATTGAAGCTTTCGTAAAAGAAGCCGCGCGCGTCGCCGAAGACTTTCGGCTCCAGCATCAGGACGTCTGGAATGGCGGTCGGGGTAACGGTATATGGCATGGGCGGACTATTTCAACAGGTTCAAAAGATAATTGCCGTAGCCGTTCTTGGCCAGCGGTGCGGCGAGCTTCTGCAGCGCGGCGGCGTCGATCCAGCCCTGGCGGTAGGCGATCTCTTCCGGGCACGCCACCTGCAGGCCCTGCCGCTTCTGCAAGGTCGCGATGAAGCTGGCCGCCTCCAGCAGGCTGTCGTGCGTACCGGTGTCGAGCCAGGCAAAGCCGCGGCCCATGATCTCGACATTCAGCTTGTCGCGCTCGAGGTAGCAGCGGTTGACGTCGGTGATCTCCAGCTCGCCGCGCGCCGACGGCTTGATGTCGGCCGCCACATTGCACACGTCGTTGTCGTAAAAATACAGGCCGGTCACGGCATACGACGATTTCGGCGCCTTCGGCTTTTCCTCGATGCTCAGGGCACGGTGGTCCGCATCGAACTCGACGACACCGTAGCGCTCGGGATCCTGCACGTGGTAGGCGAACACCGTCGCGCTGTCGGTGCGTTCGTTGGCGCTGTGCAGTTGTTTTACAAGGTCGTGACCGTAAAAGATGTTGTCGCCGAGGACGAGCGCGCTCGGATCGTTGCCCACGAAATCCTTGCCGATGATGAAGGCCTGGGCCAGGCCGTCCGGCGACGGTTGCACGGCATACTGGATGCTCATGCCCCAGCGGCTGCCGTCGCCGAGCAGTTCGGCAAAACGGGGCGTGTCCTGCGGCGTGCTGATGACGAGCACGTCGCGGATGCCGGTCAGCATCAGCGTGCTGAGCGGGTAGTAGATCATCGGCTTGTCGTAGACCGGCATCAGCTGCTTGCTGACGGCCTGGGTCACCGGATACAGCCGCGTGCCGGAACCGCCGGCCAGGATGATGCCTTTACGCTGGATTTGGGACATGGCTGCCTCTCACAGGATTTGCCGGAGCACGTGACGCACGCCTTCCTGCCACGGCGGCAGGCGCAGGTCGAACGTCGTGCGGAAGCGGGTCGTATCGAGCCGCGAATTGAGGGGACGTCTGGCCGGCGTCGGATACTGCTCGGTGGCCAGCGGCGCGACGGCATCCACACTGGCTTTGAGATTTTTTCCGGCCGCCAGCGCCTCGCCGATCACGAATCGCGCATAGCCGTGCCAGCTCGTCTCGCCACCCGCCGCGACGTGATACGTGCCATAGGGGAAGCCGGTGCCGCGCGTGCGCGCATGCTCGCGCACGAGGTGGGCGCTGAGGTCGGCCAGCAGCGCGGCCGGCGTCGGGGCACCGAACTGGTCGGCGACGACGGTGAGCTTCTCGCGCTCGCCCGCCAGGCGCAGCATCGTCTTGGCGAAATTGCCGCCGTGCGCGCCCACGACCCAGCTCGTGCGCAGGATCAGGTGGCGCGGATTGGCGGCCGCCAGGCCTTGTTCGCCCTCCAGCTTCGTGCGGCCGTAGACGCTCCGCGGCGCCGGCGCATCGTTTTCCGTATAGGCGCCCTGCTTCGTGCCGTCGAACACGTAGTCCGTCGAGTAATGCAGCACGAGCGCGCCCAGCTTCGCGCCTTCCTCGCCCAGGATGGCCGGGGCGACGGCGTTGACGGCACGGGCCGTCGCTTCGTCGGACTCGGCCTTGTCGACGGCCGTGTACGCCGCCGGATTGACGATCACATCCGGCGCGACGCGGCGCACCAGCGCGCGCAGCGCGTCGGCGTCGGCCAGGTTGCAATCCTGCGTGTCGACGGCGTGGACCTCGCCGAGCGGCGCCAGCGCGCGCTGCAGTTCGAAGCCGAGCTGGCCGTTCTTGCCGGTCAGGAGAATCTTCATTTCAGGCACCGTACTGTTGGCCGACCCAGGCGCGGTAGCTGCCGCTCGTCACGTGCTGCACCCATTCCTGGTTGTCGAGGTACCACTGCACCGTCTTGCGGATGCCCGTCTCGAACGTCTCGGCCGGCTTCCAGCCCAGCTCGCGCTCCAGCCTGGTCGCGTCGATCGCGTAGCGGCGGTCATGGCCGGGGCGGTCGGTAACGAAGGTGATCTGGGTCGCGTACGACTGGCCATCCGCGCGCGGGCTCAGTTCGTCGAGGATCGCGCACAGCGTCTTGACGACGTCGAGGTTGGCCTTCTCGTTCCAGCCGCCGACGTTGTAGACCTCGCCCAGCTGGCCCCCGTCGAGCACGCGGCGGATGGCCGAGCAGTGATCCTTCACGTATAGCCAGTCGCGGATCTGCTGGCCGTCGCCGTAGATCGGCAGCGGCTTGCCGGCCAGTGCATTGTGGATGCACAGCGGGATCAGCTTTTCCGGGAAGTGGTAAGGACCATAGTTGTTAGAGCAATTGGTGGTCAGCACCGGCAGGCCATACGTGTGATGGTAGGCGCGCACGAGGTGGTCGCTGGCCGCCTTGCTGGCGGAATATGGGCTGTTCGGTTCGTAACGGTTCGTCTCGCGGAACGCGGGGTCGTCCTTGCCGAGCGAGCCGTAGACCTCGTCGGTCGACACGTGCAGGAAGCGGAACGCGGCCTTGCGGTCGTCCGGCAGCGCGCTCCAGTATTCGCGCACGGCTTCGAGCAGGTGGAACGTGCCGACGATGTTCGTCTGGATGAATTCGCCCGGGCCGTGGATGCTGCGGTCCACGTGGCTCTCGGCCGCGAAATTCACGACGGCGCGCGGCTGGTGTTCCTGCAGCAGGCGCCGCACGAGGTCCACGTCGCCGATGTCGCCCTGCACGAAGATGTGCCTGGGGTTGTCGCGCAGGCTGGCCAGGTTCTCGAGGTTGCCGGCATACGTCAGCTTGTCGAGGTTGATGACCGGCTCGTCGGTCAAGCCGCACCAGTCCAGCACAAAATTACTGCCGATGAAGCCGGCGCCGCCTGTCGTCAAAATCATATAGTCACTCCCCGGTTGACAGATCCGCACGGGCCGGTCGAGCGCCAGGTTGGCCGGCCCGGATATCCGGTGCCACCGCGCGATCAAAGATTACATTTTATCAATAAGTCCCGAACCACGCCACGCTAACGGAATTCGTGCCCGGCGTCACGGCGAAGCTCGAACGCACATTGTCGCGCTGCGCCTGCCACAGCCAGCCGCCCACGGCCATGCCGAGGACGCCGCCGGCCACGACGTCGGAGACCCAGTGCTGGCGTCCCGCCGTGCGGCCCAGCGAGCCGGCGGCGGCCAGGCCGTACAGCCACGGGGCATCGTATTCCTGGGCGAACGGCGTCACTGCCGCGAACGCCACGCTGGCGTGATTGGACGGGAACGATGCATTCGACCGGTCCGCGGCCTTGCCCCACTGTCCCTTCTCGTCGATCGGCCGGGCACGCCCGGCGAGATGCTTCGCCCCGATCGACAGGGCCGCGGCTCCGACGACCGATTCGAGCGAGATGATACCAATGTTCTGCATGCGCGCATCGCCAAAAGCGACGGCCCCGGCCGCGGCGCCTGCCAGGACGACCGGCGTCGCCTTGCCAATATTGTTCCAGGCCCGCGCGACGCTGGAGCCCTGGTGCTTCTTCATGAAACGATCGACCGGCTTGTCGAGCAGTGCGCTGGCCAGGATCGCGCCGCCGCCGATGATGGCGCCGTTGCCCCAATGCGGCAGCGTCGGCGTCGACTTGACGGATTGTTCCACGCGCATACGGAACAGCGGCCACGGGTTCGGCATGGCGTCCACGGGCGGATTCACGGCCGGGAGGTTCTGTTCGTCGCGCCGCTCGGCGAAGTTGCCGAGACCGTCGAACGTGTTCATGTCGCGGCGCGGCTGCTCGACGAGGTCGTACAGGTCGCCCGGGCTCGCCACCATCTGGCCGACGTCGCGCGTCCATGGCGACAGGGCCACGCCTGCGGTGGTCTGCGTGTCGGACAGCAGCATGATGTTCAGCGGCACCGACAGGAAGATACCCTTGTCGTTGTAGGGGTTCGACGGCGTGCCCGGATTCGTGATGTCCTTGCCGCTCGTCTTCGTGTACCAGGCGCCGATTTCCACACCGGACGGGAAGCGCCGCTTGAACTCCATGCGCACGCCGTTGTCCTTGGCGAGGAAGCGGCCGGCGCGGGCCGTCGCGGTGACGTCGTACGGCAGCTTGTAATGCAGGGACGCGAAGCCGCTGACGGTCTGGTAGTCGCGCTTGTCGAACCACCCTTTCACGCCGCGCTGCTGCAGGGCGTCGACGTTCACGTCGGCGGCCCAGCGGCTGTCCTTCGGCAGGTACAACACCTGGCCGCCGATGCCGCGGAACATCTCTTCGTACAGACCGCCGGAGACGCGCGCGTACAATCGTTCGGACGGCATGATGTATTTGTTGAGCATCAACCGGTTCAGCTTGAAACGGCCGCCGCGCTTGTAGTCGGCGATGTCCGAGCGCACGTGGGGCAGCAGGCTGTTCGACGCCTGCGTGACGCCCGACACGGTCTCGTACACGGTGAGCTTGAAATCGCTGTTCAGGAACAGGCCGGGGGCCAAGCGGCGGTCATAAGTGCCTGCAGCCCACAGTTCGTAGCGCAAGGCGCCGCTCGGGTCGTTAAAGAACATCGACACCTTGGGATACACCTTGAAGCGGTTCGCCTCGCGGTCTTCCGATGCCAGCTGGACTGTGTTGCCGTCCTTGCCGACCTCCACTTGCAGAGAGCCCTCGTTCGCGACGGCAGCCAGCATGCCGTGCTGGTCCTCTCCGATCTGATCGCTCGGCTGGGCATAACGCACGATGACGGTCTGCAGGAAGGCTTCGCGATTCGACAACCCGGTCAAATAGTCAGTCAGACTCTGCAGATCGGTAAATTCATACGTCGCGATGGGCTGTTCCAGTTTCGTGTACGCGATTTGCATCCGGCGCGTGCCCTGCGGCGCAAAGGCGAGCGCGGTACGCGCCGCACGGCCGACCGCGCGGCCGAGATTGGAGATGCGACTGTTCGTCAACGACAGCTTCAGCGTGCCGTCTTCGAACGTAACGCGGACGTTCTTGAAATCCTGCTTGATCAGCGCCTGCACGAGCGCGGCGCCATGGCTGGGCTGCTGCTGCCATTCCTCGCCCGTGACGCGCGGCGGCGCCTGCTTCGGGTCGAACGGCGCCGGCTCGTATAGCTTGGGAATGAATTCGCGCTCGGAAAATGGAATGCTCAGGTAGGCGTTGGCACTGAAGTGATCGCGGTGACGCGCCACCTGCGCGCCTAACCAGCCCCAACGATATTCGACACCGACCGCGGCCCCCTTGCGGCGCTGACCTGCGGCCGTGTCGGCTGCATGAAAGTCCTTGGTGTAATCGTTCGCATCGTATTCGCCGACCACCGCGAATCCAGGTACGGCGGTCGGCGCCCAGCGGGCTCCAGCGAACACACCGCTTGGGCGCCGTTTGCCGACGCCCACGCTGACCTCGATGTTACGTGCAGCGCCGAACGCTTTCGACGCGACGACATAATGACCCTTGAACAGCTCCGTCCCCAGCATGTCGGTCGCGCCCACGGCGATCGCCGGCAACCAGGTCGACTCGGCCAAGAGCCGCAACTTGGCATCGACGACCTTGTCCTTGTAGCGGCCATATGCGCTTCCGTACCCGTCCGGCTGGTTCGCGAAGCCCTGAGTGCCTGTGATCGACACATACCGGCCGGTCACCTGCAGGAACGGCAGGACGGTGGCGGTCGCCCAGAAACTGCCGTAGGGGCGATCATAGCCATAACCCGTGCTCACCGTGCCGTCGGCTTCGACGGCGGCGTTGGGCATGTTGATGTAGCCGGACTGGCCCTGGACGGCCGGGATGGCGCCGAACGCATTGGCGGCGCCGAGCACGAACCAACTGCACCATGTATATTTAAAAGAAATTCTTAAAGCAGCAAACACATCAGTCCATTCGTTGGGCAGGCCCGTGCTGGAAAATTTGAGGAATAGCGACAGACAAATCTTGCCGAGTTTACCATTCGCATAATTTGTGGCCAAGTTCTCGATGCTCTGGCGTCGTCCTCGCGTCTTTGCATGCGGCAAAAACAACCTTACCGACGCTTCGGCACGTTGCGTGACGGCCCGCCTCGTGGATGCCGTCGAGCGGCATCAGGCACTCCACACTTCGCGAAAGAGACCAGATTGGACGGTTCCCTTCGCGTGGCCTTACAGCAGACTGATCTCAAGTATTGATTCGCTTGGACAGCAATTCGTCGACTGCCGACTTTTGTAGAGTGGTCGTCGTGATCACGCCGAGTGCCGACAAATATTTCTGGTACACGATCTGCTCGTCGAATTCGACTCTCATCTTGTCTCGTCCAGCGATACCCATGGCCCAGCGCTGTTCCGGCGTCATTTCGTACATCTGCTGCATTTTCTGTGCAAGATCAGCTGGGTTCTTCACTTCGCAAAGGAGACCGTTCACACCGTCATCTACGGCATCGCGGCAACCGACGACATTGGTGGCAATGATAGGACGCGACATCGCCGCAGCTTCGAGCAGTGAACGCGGCACGCCCTCGCGATACGAGGGAAGAACGACACAATCGGCCTGGGTCAGGAATTGTCGCACATCATCTGTCTTGCCGAGATACTCGACCAAGCCTTCATCTTCCCATGCCGAGATCCGCTCCATGCCGACGGCGTTCGAATTTGCCGGGTCAACGAACCCCAGCAATTGGCATTTGACTTGAGGGAAACGCTCGCGAAGAATCCGCGCAGCTGCCACAAATTCCTCAACCCCCTTGTCCCGCAACATGCGTCCCACGAGAAGGAAGCGAAACGGGCGTCCCGCCAGTGCCGCCGGCGCTTCTCCCGGATAATGCCTGAGATTGATACCAGAACCGGGTAACAACGCGGTTTTATCCCTGCGCGCGAGGCCTGTATTGACAAACAGATCTCGATCGTCTGCGTTCTGAAAGAACACACAAGATGATTTTCGCAAGGCAATTTTGTACAGCTTTCGAACGATATGTGTCAGATAGCTGTTCTTGATAAAAGTCGCGCCTAAGCCTGCAATATTATTAATAACCGAAATACCAAGCGCGTGCGCCGCCAGCGAGCCGTAGACGTTCGGCTTGACGGTATATCCGAGAAAAACATGCGGCTTCAATGTCCGCAACAAATTAAAGTAACGGATCAGTAAAAGCAAATCGCGCCCCGGATGGCTACCGTTGCTGTCCATCGGCAACGCAAAGTATTTACACCCCACTTCCTTCAGGCGGTGCGAATATTCATCCTCTGGAGCGATCGCGATGACCTCATAGCCGTGATCGATCAGGGCCTTGATGAGACCAACGCGAAAATTAAAAATATTCCAAGAACTGTTGATCGAAATTACAATCTTTTGCTTCATATTACGGATAGATTCCCTAGTCTGACGCAGACACGGCGCGTGCGATGACGATTTTCGCGAAGGAAAGTAGGATACCGCAACATGAGAGAGTTAGACCATGTTCCGCATGCGTACAAATGCAAATCAGTGGTTTTTCTCCAACCAAGCCTGGAACATCAATACATCCCAAAGGTAATACTGCCAGTTGCGCCGCCCCGTCCGATGCTCATCCCATTTCCGACGTATTGATTCCGGATGGAAGAATCCTTCGATGCGTAAACGATGTTCGCTGATCAAGGACTCCGCCCAGTCTTGAAGGGGGCCGCGCAGCCAGTCGCCTATTGGGACACCGAAACCCATTTTGGGACGTTCGATCAACGCCTTCGGTACATGCCGGTAAAGGACCTGCCTCAACAACCACTTGCTTTGGCCGTCACGCAACTTCATTGACTGCGGCACGCGCCAAGCGAACTCAACAACACGGTGGTCCAGGAAAGGTACGCGCGTCTCAAGCGACACGCCCATTGCAGCTCGATCAACCTTAACCAAAATATCGTCAGGCAGGTAAGTCATCAGGTCCAGCGCCATCATCCGCTGAACGTTGTCCAATCCGTCCAGCTTGGGCGCTAGCCCATTCAGGACTGTAGGCGGCATGTCGCCGCCGATAACAACGGACGCCGGGTCGCGCCAATGCGAAACAAGGCCTCGATAGAGCGTATCGAATGATTCACTGGCCAGAACCATTGCCCCTTTGTGCAACTTCTCACCCAGATGTACGTTCCGGACCGACCGCGGCAAGATTCCGCCGAATGTCAGCGCAGCCTTGTTCCAGTTCTCTTCCGAGATCATTGTCAGACTGCCGGCGGCCAGTTTACGCAGCGGCATCGGAAGGCTGCTGATATTGCGCCACAGTTTTGCGCCGTCTTGATAACGCGTGTAGCCACAAAACAATTCGTCGCCCGCGTCACCCGACAGCGCAACTGTCACCTCTTTCCTGGCGAGCTGGGACACCAAAAATGTGGGGATTTGCGATGAATCCGAAAACGGCTCGTCATACAGTGTTGGAAGACGAGGAATCACATCCATGGCCTCTTGGGCAGTGACGTAGAGCTCTGTATGGTCAGTACCCAGATGGGCGGCCACGGCCTTCGCGTGTACAGCCTCGTTATAGCCGTCTTCGTGGAAGCCGATCGAAAACGTCTTGATTGGCCGCGAAGACTGGCTTTGCATCAGGGCGACTACCGTCGAAGAATCAATCCCGCCAGACAAAAATGCGCCAAGAGGAACGTCTGCGAGCATTTGCTGACGGACCGAGTTCTTGAGCAGCTGTTCCAACATGTCCACAACTTGTTCAGGCTGACCGAGCTCAGGCGCAGCAACACCAGCCTTCGCAACAGTTGCCGCAGACCAATAAACATTGATCAACGGCTCCTCCGACCGAGGTGAAATGCTCAGCAGACAGCCAGGCATCAGCTTCGAGATCCCGGTATAGATCGAGTACGGCGCCGGCACATAACTATGGTGGAGTTGCAGGCTGAGAGCGCGACGATCGATTTGGTTCTCGAATGCCGGATGTTGCCGCAGCGCTTTCAATTCGGAACCGAACAGGAAAGCCCGCTTGTTGCCGGTTCCTTGCCAGCCATAATACATCGGCTTCTCGCCAATCCGGTCACGAGCGAGAGTCAGCGTGCGCAATTCCCGGTCCCAGACCGCGAAGGCAAACATGCCCACCGCCCGCTCGACCGTCTCTTTAATTCCCCAGAAATCGAAGCCTGCCAGAAGAGTTTCCGTATCAGAATGACCACGCCATGCGGCACGATACCCCTTTTGCTCCAACTCGGCGCGAATATCCAAATGGTTATAAATCTCGCCATTGAACGCGATAACATAACGCGAGCTCGCGGACGCCATCGGCTGATGTCCAGCCGGAGATAGATCGAGAATTGACAAACGTCTATGCGCTAACCCAATGCCACATTCGCCGTTGTACCAAAAGCCAGAATCATCCGGTCCGCGCGACAAGATCGGGGCGGCCATGCGCTTCAATAGCGAATTCGGCTCGATGTCCGCAGTGAACCCTCTGCCGCCTAAAAAACCTGCAAGTCCGCACATTTAGATCGACCTTTTACCTATTCCTATTTACGATTTCCGTATATAAAGCCTCAAGTCGATCTCGAGCACGCTCAATCGTATAATTTTCTCTCACTCTTGCCTTTCCAATGCACGCTAATGCGTGACGTTCTTCGGCAGGCATTTCTATCACTTTCTCTAACCCCGCAGCCAGGGCAGCGGAATCTTCTCTCGGCACCACGATTCCAATATCCTGAACAAGCACCCTGGTATCGCCAACATCCGTGGCAACGCAAGGAACCCCCATTCCCATCGCTTCGATGACAACAGTCGGCAGTGCCTCACTTTTCGAGCTCAGGCAGAATATATCCATTGCCGCCAAACAATCTGGCGCATCTGATCGCTGACCCAACAGAACAAACCGCTCCGAGAAGCCAGTTTTATCGATCCATTCGCGCAGAGTGGCATTATCCCCGTTCAAATGGCTACCGACCATTACAAAACGTACGTGTAAATATTTCTCCGCAATTATACCCGCAGCACTAACAAAATTACCATAGTCTTTTGCGGGGTTAAACCGACCGAGCGTTCCTATTACTATATGATCGTCCGTAAAACCGCAGGTATTTCTGATCGCGCGACGACGGTCATCATTCGACACGAGACGGGCAGTATCGATTCCATTAGGAAGTACGAGCGTACGGGGCTCAAAATAACCTGCGGCGATGTGCACCTGACGAGATACTTCGGCAACACACAAAATCGTATCCGGCACCCAACGGGAAACCTTTGCACAAACGCGCATAACCCAGGTCGTCATCCTCGATCCACCTGCACGCACGTCGGTCGAATGAATGCCCCACAATATATTCTTGTTACCCGCCAGGCGGGCCGCGAGCCCGCCCAACAAGTCAGCGTGATACATCCACGTTTGCACTACATTGGGAGAGAACTTCCGAATCAGATTCCTAAGACGGAACAGGACAGAACAGAACTCCAAGCCCGAACGCATTCTCAGGGAAACCACTCGCGTTCCGAGTTCCTGCATCTGCTGTCCAAGGCAGCCAATGTCGGTCAGAGAGACGACAATATGTTCGTACTCAGGATTGTCCTTGTGGGATTCGATTAGGCGTCGCAACATCATTTCTGCGCCACCGACGTCAAGACAGACAATAACGTGTAGAACCCGCATTAAATTGCACCGACTTCTTTAAATAAATCATCCCATCGGGAGAGAACCGCGGCTAGGCTGAATCGTTCAAGAACTGCGCGATTCGCTTGCCCCCCCAACATGTGTTGGAGCGAATCATTACTCATCAATTTCTCCATAGCGGCACTTAAACCGGCCTGATCGTTCAGCGGTACGAGAATTGCGTTTTGGCCATCATTTGATATTTCGCGCGGGCCGCTGGGGCAGTCAAATGCAATACAAGGCAAGCCAACCCCCATCGCTTCCAATAGCGCATTGGGAAATCCCTCATAAAGCGACGCCATGACAAACACGTCAGCTTCAGCCATGACCCTCCACGGATTGCTTGTGCGGCCTTTCAACAATATCCGTTGTTGCAGACCCCGCTGAGATACATGTTCATCCAGTTCATCATGCAACGGGCCGTCGCCATAGATATGCAGATCCCAATCCGGATGAGCATTGCAAACCCTAGAAAATGCCTCAATAATCCTATCTACCTGCTTTTCCGGTGATAGCCTGCCAAGGGAAAGCAGAATTCTACGTTCACTTTTAGTTGCTCGCGTGTGTTCCAGAACTGCGGACGGCAACGGATTGGCGACGGTTCTAATCTTCCTTACACTCGGAAAAAGCGCAGCAGCACTTTCAGCTACCGAAGCCGTCTGAACTGTAAGCATGTCGGCAAAGCGATAAGTTAGTTGACATGCGAATTTCCACAAAGGTCTATACGGTTGCCGGCTCGGGTCGGAGCGTTCACAAATGATGACTGGAACCTTCATGCCAAGCGTAGCGAGAACCGCAGCAACATTCACATTTGGCAAAAAAGAAATAACAACGTCGGGCGTCCGCTCTGCAATCAGACGACGCAACGTGAACAGACGCTCTTTGTAACTCGAAAAGCCTCGGCTATGACCCTGCACACGCGAGGCTAGATAAATCAGCTCCACCTGTTCTGAGAGAGAGTAAAACGGCTTGCCGCCACCTGAGAACGTAGGAATCAAAGTCACACTATCTCCGCGACTCGACCACTGATTGCACAGTGTGGTCGCTACTCTCTCTGCTCCGCCGGAACCAAGCGAGCTTGTCAATAATACGATCTTCATTTTCAACTCCCAGCAGACGATGAAGGAGCAGGCCTCATCGCCAATACTCTCATTACGATACCCAGAGTCTTAAGCAAAATAAGGATTACTACAAGCGACCGAACAATACCTACCAAATATATAAGATCACTTCGATAAAACGAAGTAAGCATGATACCAGCGACAGCAATTACGATTGCACGATTGAGGAATTCACCTCTCTCGACAACGCGATTGAAGATTCTTCCAAGACATCCGATCAAAGCAAAACATAACGCCACACCGAAATATCCGCCGAGTCCGTAACCGACCGACAACATACCCGAAGCAAAAGAATTTCCTTCAGCGCCGAAAACGATGCCTTTAAAATATGTATCAAAACCGATCGCCTCATACCCAATCAAGTTCGTAAACGGGAAGAGCGCAACAAATGAGTCAAGCAGATAAACGGGTGACGCCGAAAAGTCACTCTTGACGATTTCATTATAAACAGCACTTATTGTCGCGGACTCAGGATTAACAAAAGACAGAAAATCGAGACCATCGCTATCGAACGATTGCGCAAAACCATAAAGAACATCAACCGCATTTTTACTAAAATACGCCGTCTCCTTCGCAACGATCATAAGCAAAGCACAGGCGAAGCCGAGCAAGAGGTAGCACACGCTCTTCCACCCAACCATTCGCGGACGCGTCAGAAAATACGCCGCGATCAGCGTAGCCAGACTGCTGCGGAATCCGAACATCAGATCGAGTCCAACCGCAGCAATGGCAACGATAAAAAGACCGCGCTCCCTCAATAAGAAAGCGAGCACGATTAATATTGAGGTGAGCAGACTGAAGATTTTATAGGCGTAGCCTAAGCTCTCCATCACCTCACTTTTATCGCGCCCGCTGAGTCCGAAACCGTTTTGCGCAACGATCAAAACCATTAGCATGCCAATTACAGCTGCCAGTAGCCCTCCTTGGATCTTCAAAAAACGAAGATTTTTTGCGGACATCTCCCCTGCGGACTGCCATCTCATCGTGCGCGACCGATACCCTACAACCAATAGGTAGACGATCCCACAAACAAGACTTACCCTGGCACCGTTATCCACGTCGATTGAGTAAATGCCTTCAGATATAAACACTATCTTTTCAAGAAAGAGAACTGGATAAAAATACACTACACATGTGCTCGCCGCCAAAAAGAAAAAGTCGACACCTTTTCTGGCCACGTAAAGCAACATTAGCAGAGCAATGCCAAGAAAAATCATCGCTAGTTTTCCCTACAGTTATCGCACATATCAGATTCCGATGGGTAGCACGATCAGGAAGCCGACGTACCCTACACCCCACCGAGGCTCGCCATTGCGCGCTTGGCCCGCAACGCGAAATGGATGAGCGGTCGAACTATACGGTATCCAGCCAATGTCTCCAAAACGTACCGCTTGCTCGTTGTGGCGAGCATCAACTCCAGCTCGCTGGGCCTCAAGAGATTATCGAGTTGCTCCCAATTTGCCTCGTGTATTGCTTGCTTTATCAAAACAAGGCGCGCAGACTTTGCGGCGGCGTATGCCGACCGCTTACTGGCCCCTAGCTCATACGCTCGGTACGCAGCTTCGCAATTCAGTGCATAAAACCTGATTCCCAGCCTTCGCGACACACCGACATAGCGGCGATAATATGTGAATCTCGCTTTCTCAAGCAGAACTATTCCAGAACGCGCGTGTTCGACGTTAAAATAAAAATCAAGCAAGTCCACATCCGAGGAACGTGTAAGAATCGATTCCCGTCGATACATTTTTGAGCTATGCATCACCGGATTTGCCATCTCAAGTAGATTATCGACTGTAAGCAACATGCGGCTGGAGATCTTATGTTCCGTCTCCGCAACAAACGCCAGATCTTCATCCGCCTCTAACAGAGAATATTGATATTGAAGCTTCCCCGGCAACCAATAATCGTCTCCATCACAATGTGCAATATATTTTCCTCGCGCCAAATCATGAACAGCCAAATAATTTTTGGTGGCACCGACGTTTTTCTCATGAAAAAGCGGAATAATTTTGCCTGGATACTGTCGTGCCATATCCTGAATAATTTCTCGCGTTCCGTCGGTCGAAAAATCGTCTCCAATAATGACCTCGAAATCATATTCGGTGACTTGACTCAAAATACTCTGAAGACACTGCTGTACAAACCCGACTTGGTTATACGTCACGACACACACAGAGACGCGAACCTCATTACTACAATTACTTTCCATAAATCATCTCAACAAAGCGTTGCAGCTTCTACTTAGCTTCGCGCTGGAATTTACCAAAAACTTTCGCCAACACCAAATCGCGAGCATATGACGAACCGCATGCGGAAGCGAACATAACAACAATCCCAAGACAGAACAAGACAACCCAGGTTTCAAAACGCTGGACCATCAATACTGGAATGTGCCTCAGGGCAACAATACAAGCAAGAGAAACTGCTATGGACGGAAAAACGTTACGTAGCAGCCAATGTATATGAAAGTTGCGAAAAAAACGTCGATGGACTAACGGTACCCAGCAAATAAAATATATGGCATTTGCTCCAACCCAAGCATATCCCGCTCCCGTAACACCATAATTGGTCGTCAAAAATATCAATGCCGGGGCAAGAACTGCGACAAATACTGCACTTCCGATCAAATGCAGCCGTAAGTCACCTTTCGCATACTGAAGGTAATAAGGAAAAGCAGCTATCGCCAGAATTCCGTTGCCGATAGCGTACATCGACAATATGGGAGCAGTGTTGTTTGCCACGGCGTGGTCGCCAGTCCAAGCCCATAATATTTCTTTGGAAAAGAATGCGAGCATTGCAACTATAGGCGTCACCACAAAAGTCACCAATTGCGTCGCTTTCCCGTAAACTAATTGCAGTTCGTTATCGTTTCCCGCTGCGGACATTTTAGCCATCCTAGGTAATAATGCTCCGCTAATTGGCCCACTCAATACACTGACAGCACTCGCAACCAACACTCCCAGCGTGAAATACGCGTATTGTGATAACGAGAGAATTTTTGAAAGAACGAGCTTATCGGTTTGCGTTACCAAGATCCAAATCGAGTTTGTAAATGCAATGCTCAAAGAAAAACTTAACAGCCCCTTGATCGAACGAAATCCCACCAGCGTTGTTCTTTTTTCTGCCGTTGAGGGAATAAGTTTTTTTGCCCGAAAAAAAAGGGTCATTATTTCGACAAGAGCGATCGCTAACTGGTAGCCAAAGAAGACTAGTGGGCTCGCACCCAAAAATATCATCACCGGAACAATAACAACAAATTTCACAGTTGAAATGACGATATTGAAATTACTAATCCAAAGAAATTTCTCAAAGCCGTTGATTACACCACGATAAAGCCCCCCTACCCAACGAAAAGCGATCGTCCCAGCCATCAATATGATCGAAACCTTGACGTCGCCAACGGGAATTTTTTCGACGTGGAGCCAATGTGTCGCAATTCTATCTGAACCAACCACCATGGCCAGGAAGCTAATCACTGCGACAAGAATGAAAAGAAGCTCCAAAGTGGAGAGCAATCGTCTGAAGCTGACCTCGTCTGTCACCCCGGCATTAAATCTCGCCGTTTCGCGTGACAGCGTTGGAGTAAGACCGACGTCAAGCAACTGAAACCACGCCTGTAACATCGTGAAAAAGCCGACCAGTCCATACGCTTCAGGCCCCATGTACCGCAAATAAGTAGGGACGAGAACGATACCAATCAAGGTGATGTATAACTGACTTGCGTAATTAGCAAGAATATTTTTCTTAAGTGACAAAGAAGATCCTAATTCTCTACAATGGATATCAGTCCCAATATTTATTCTTTTCGACGTATTCTCGATAGTCGTCGCGAGTTATTCCGATGAGAATCTTGTCGTGAAAACTCCCATCACGGAAATACCAATTACGACGTACCCCCTCGTGCTTCCAGCCACATTTTTCCAGATAGAATTTCATCGAACGGTCGTTATAAGCAATGATGTCACTGTCCAATCGGTTCAGGCCAAGCTCCATGAAGGCGTAGCGCATTATGGCGAAAACCGAATCGAGTGCATACCCGCGCCCGCGAAACATCGTCTCTCCAATCATTATGCCGTGAAAGGCGGTCTTATTTTTCCAATCGATGTTAACGATGTTTGCCGTCCCGATGACTCCTGCGTCATGCGTATCAATGCAAAAAACATGATCGGTTAGATTCCCGTCTTTTCTGCTGCGAATCCACTCTTCCGTTGACCGGCTGGAAAACGGAAAGTGCCATCCTCCGAGCATGTTCCAAATCTCCGGATCGTTGCTCCATTTGTGCAATTTAGACATGTCGGCAAGTTCTGGAGCACGCAAGGTGACAATTTTTCCGTGAATATTCATTTATTCTGTTGACGTTAGTCGGGCTTATTATTGTTCAAAAAAATGAGGCAAACGTCGACTATCCGCCTCATTTCACTTTCCCCGTATCTTTGATCACAAGGTAGGGGAAACAAATTCTTTACTAGTGTCGTTTCGGTTGCCGTATTCGCTACGCGGCCAAGCACGTCAGGCCAGTAAGTTGCAACAAAAATCCTCGCTGCGATAAGGTGATCGCGCAGACCAGCGGCATCTACAAGCAGGGGATAACACAACGGTCCATCAATTGTTGAAGGATCGAACTCGCACTGGTTATATCGGGCGAGCTCCGCATGAAGGGCTAAGAAGTTTTTGTTACGTTTGCGCCTCACCTCTGTGAAATCCACAGTCGACAGCAAGATATCTGTGAGTTGCGACATGCGACGTGGTTCGAGTTCTTCCAGGGACTGCTCAGCCATTTTGTAGCTGGAATAACCTGCTTCGGGCGTGGAGGCTAGACGTTCTATGAGGTACTTGGATCGGGTTTGCGAATCGATATCACGATGTGTCGGCAACTCGACTGGGATCGTGGTCAGAAGAAGGCCGCCGTCAGGAACACCAAAAAATTTTCTTGGCGAAAAGATAGTCGCAACACAATCTCGCGGCTTGGAAAAAAAAGCCTGACAATTGTCGACAACGATGCGCTTTTCCCCGTAACGAGTTACGAGGGAGTCAACATAGTCGTCGCGAACACCGAAATAATTTACGTAGTAAAGCCAATCTCCAGTACCGAGCTCAGGCTCATCAACAATATGAAAACGTTCATCGATCGCATAATGCATGTACTCAATGCCCGCCTTACGCAACGGTGCATACATGGTATCGCACAAGTAGTGCGGCATCCATACACGGCTGGGTTTCGCCGCACGAAGCAATGCCAAAAAGGCCGAGCGTGCAGATTGAATACGAATCGCTTCCGGGAATACTTGGGTTCTCGTATGCGGCAATTCCAGTTCGAAATACCCGCCTATTGCTCCAGTACTCACGTGCTAATCTCCGAGCAAATCATTGCTTTCGCCTTCGCGCGATCATTGAACATCAAAACGTCGATGATCGACATACCAGGTTGGAACTGTTCGGTGAACTGTGGATAGGGTTCAATCCTCGGTTGAATGAAATGCAGAGAGATATTTTGCCGAGCGAAGTCCTGCTCGCTGTAAAGATCCTTTCCACCTGGCAGATTGTAGTACGCGGTCGCGCCTTCCTTTGAGCAGATATCGAGGACGCGAGCTTGTCCGCTGAGGGCGTCATTACCGTAAATACTCGAGCTTGAAACAAACTCTCTTTCCAAACCAAGATGGCGGCAAACAGCCGTAAGACTGGCCTTGGCCACCTCACTGATCTTTTCGTTGGCCACCAAAACCTCCTGAACAAGAGCGCTGACATCATCAAAATATGGTGCTTTTGAATACGAGTGTCTCAAGCTCTCGAGAAGCTTACGTCGCCATCCTTCCCCATCTTGGAGATTGATCTGGTTAATTTTCAGAAACGGACTTGCGCCCGCGAGGGGGACAGTGATGTAGCGTGTTGTGCCTGCGAGAACCAGTCGATTTCGATTGATCCAACCATTTTTGATAAAATTAACATCATCGTAAAAAACGAATTTATCCGCAGCAGCAATCAGCTGAAAGTACCCTATGTACGGAAAAAAATAGGGCTGCATGATTGCAAGGTTCACTTGCTGTTCTCCGCGATGATTTGAACGATACGCTTCACGTCCTCGTCTGCAAGCTTGGGATAAATCGGCAAACACATGATCTGGTTTGCTGCGTGTGTCGCGACTGGCAGGTTGTCGCGATGGGAGGACGGAAATCCACGGTACATCGGGAAATCAGAAATCAGCGGATAGAAGTACCGGCGCGCAACGATGCCGTGGTCACGCAGTTTCTGGAACAGTTCGTCACGCTTGAGTGGGTAATTCTCTCCGACGAGGACCGGAAAATAGGAGTAATTGGACACTTCTTGTCCCGCATTTCCCACGCAACTGATGCCGGGAACGTCTGCCAGCAGTTCACGATACAAATTGTCTATATATTGCCTGCGTCCAATGGCCTCATCGACGTGCTGCAATTGGAGCATGCCGAATGCAGCATTAATTTCGCTCATCTTGCCGTTGATGCCCGGTGCGACCACTGTCAACTCATCGACGAAACCGAAATTCTTGAGATGGTCGATACGCGTCTTGGTCTTCGCATCGGGGCAGATAATTGCACCACCTTCGAACGTATTGAAGACCTTGGTCGCATGGAAACTCAGGACCGAAAGATCGCCATGACGAAGCACGCTGCCACCATTCATCCGAACGCCAAAAGCATGGGCGGCATCGTAAATAACACGCAAGTTATAGTTGTCGGCGATTTTTTGTATTGCCTCGACGTCGCACGGGTTGCCATAGCAGTGCACCGGCATGATTGCGGTCGTTTGCGGAGTGATTGCAGCTTCGATTTTTGCCGGATTGAGATTGAGCGTGTCCGGATCGACGTCGACGAAGACTGGTTTGATACCGTTCCAAAGCAAGGAATGCGCGGTAGCGACAAATGAATAAGGTGTGGTGATCACCTCACCGGTAATGCGCAATGCTTGCAATGCCGTAACCAGGGCGAGTGTGCCATTCGAGAACAGGGCTAAATGTTCGACCCCGAGATATTCGCACAGCGCCTTTTCCAGCTGCTGGTGAAATGGACCGCCGTTAGTGAGAATTTTGTTTTCCCAAATCTGTTGCAGATAGGGATAAAAGTCTTCCAGCGGAGGCAAGTAGGGTTGAGTGACGTAGATCGGTTTTTGGTTGCTCATGTTTTTCGTTACGACGTTCGACTGAGGCGCTGCGATGCGTAAGCGCTCAGCGGTTTGCGATATACCATGCCATGGCGGTTTTCAAGCCATCATGGATACGGTGCGTCGGGACGTACCCGAGCTTGCATGCTGCTTTACTGATGTCAGCTTGCGAATGGCGGACGTCCCCCGCGCGGAAATCACGATAGACGCTTTTCTTTTCGTAGCGGATGCCGTTTTCTGCGAGAATTTCCCTTAGAGAGGTGACGAGTTCGTTGAGCGTCGTGATATCGCCCACCGCTACGTTGTAGACTTCTCCTTTAGCGGATTCCTCAGCCATTGCTGCAAGAATGTTCGCCTGAACGACGTTATCAATAAAACAAAAATCCCGGCTCGTCTCCCCGTCGCCGTTGATGAGGATGTCGCCCCCACTGATCATTGCGTCGATCCACTTCGGAATCACTGCTGCATATGCGCCATGAGGGTCTTGGCGTTTTCCGAAGACGTTGAAATAACGCAGTCCAGTCGCCTTGAACCCATAGCATCGGGCAAATACATCGGCATACAATTCATTAACGTATTTGGTAACAGCATAGGGTGACAACGGTTTTCCAATCCGATCCTCGATCTTGGGGAGACCTGGATGGTCGCCGTAGGTCGAGCTTGATGCGGCGTACACGAAGGACTTCACGCCAGCATCTTTCGCAGCCGTCAACATGTTCAGGAACCCGCTGATGTTGACTTCGTTCGTCGTATTCGGATCCTTGATGGACCGGGGTACTGAGCCGAGAGCTGCCTGGTGTAAAACATAGTCGACTTTTTTTGTCGCAACCTGGCAGACGGCCATGTCACGGATATCTCCGGTGATCATGGTAAAACGCGACCAGCGTTCGGCTCCGACCGTCTCACGTACTTCGTCCAGGTTGCGTTGGTGACCCGTCGCAAAGTTGTCCAATCCAATAACGATCTGGTCGAGCTTTAAAAGCGTTTCAAGCAGGTTCGACCCGATGAAGCCGGCACAACCGGTGACCAGCCAAGTCTTCGGCTGCCCGCGCAATGCCTGCTTGACGTTTTCAAATTGGTTCATACTGATCTCCATTCCAAATGCCGTACCGCATCAATCAAAGACGAATGTCCGCATCGCCTTTTGGCAGCACGTACTTGAGGTCGAACAGGATATGCTGCTCCTTGCCGAAGGCTCGCAAGCCAGCGGCACCGATCTCCTTGAATTGGTTATGCGCAACAGCAACAACGACGGCGTCGTACTTGCCCTGGACCGGTGCGCTGACCGGAGTGATGCCATATTCATGCTGTGCACCCTCGACGCTGACCCAAGGATCATAGACGTCAACGTTAACGTTGTAGTCTTTTAGCTCATTAACAATGTCAACCACTTTCGTGTTGCGCAGATCCGGGCAGTTTTCTTTAAACGTCAGACCCAGCACGAGGACATTGGCGCCATCGACCTGGATACGCTGCTTCAGCATTTGTTTGACGAGCCGGCTGACAACGTAGACGCCCATACTGTCATTGATGCGGCGCCCCGCCAGGATCACTTGCGGGTGATAGCCGATCGCTTCGGCTTTATGAGTAAGATAATACGGATCAACGCCGATGCAGTGCCCGCCGACCAGTCCTGGACGGAAAGGCAGGAAGTTCCACTTTGTACCAGCAGCTTTCAGAACGTCTTCGGTATCGATGCCCAGCTTGCCAAAAATAATGGTCAGCTCATTCATCAGCGCGATGTTCAGATCGCGTTGCGTATTCTCGATCACTTTCGCGGCCTCGGCCACTTTCACCGAGGAAGCTTTGTGGGTTCCAGCCACGATGATGCTGCCATACAAGGCATCGACGAAATCAGCGGCCTCCGGGGTCGAACCCGACGTGACCTTGGTAATCGTCGTGAGACGATGTTCCTTGTCGCCCGGATTGATACGTTCAGGGCTGTAACCGATGAAAAAATCCTTGTTGCACTTGAGACCCGACACACGCTCGATCACCGGTACACAATATTCTTCGGTTGCTCCAGGGTAAACCGTCGATTCGAAGATGGCGATATCGCCTTTCTTCATTGCTTTGCCCAGAGTTGTCGATGCTCTCTCGAGCGGCGTAAGGTCGGGTTGCTTGTACTCGTCGATGGGTGTCGGTACGGTAACGATGTAAACCGTCGCAGCGCACAAATCGTCTGGATCAGTCGTAAAGGTGAGCTTAAAAGCCTCTGCAAGTTCGTGTGATTCAGTCTCCAGAGTATTGTCAACACCCTCTTTGAGCTCCTGTACACGGCGCGTATTGATATCAAAACCGATGGTGGGAAACTTTTTCCCGAATTCAACAGCCAAGGGCAAGCCGACATATCCCAAGCCGATAATTGCGATGCGCGTGTTTTCCGATAATTTCATAATAAACAAATTCTTATTGCGACGTTATTGCGGGGTACATAAAGGACTAATGAGCCAGCAGCCAAATTGAGGTTGTCTTCACTTATGACCAAACTGGCTCGTCAAGTCCGGGGATGAACTACGTTTAATACATTCCCAAGTACGAACTTTTTTCGTCGAGATATTCAACTAAGCTGGCACTGAATTACAAAGCATCGACGGTCAAGATCTCTTACGAAGCCCCAGATGAGACTTCAGTTCTGCCCATTGCGCAGCACCGTGCGGCGATGCTAATGCCTTTTTACGCGTTTCGGCTAAAAAAGCGAGGGCGAGCGCGCCAAACGCAGAGATTAAGGTTGTCAACAAAACGATCACTGCACGCTTTGGCTTCGATTTCCGTTCCGGCTCGACAGCGTTGTCAAGCACCTGAACGACTGCTGGATCTTTGGCTTCATCAATACGCGCCGCCTCATATTGTTTGGCCAGCAATTCATAGAGCATCTGCTGGTATTTCACGTCACGCAACACCTTAACGTTCTCCAGACCACCCTCTTTTGCGCTGTTAGAAGTCACGTCACCTCGGCCATTTTCAAGACGCGACAATTCCGCACGAAGGCCGTTTAACTCTTCTTCCACACGACGGTAATCCGGATTAACTGAGGTCACAAAAGCACGCATTGAACTCAGTTCAATTTCTTTCGCCGATACTTGCGCCCTGAGTCGGCCAACAGTTTCGACAATCGCTCTGCTTTCGGCGTCAACGCTAATTACGCCGTGTGTGTCAAGCTTGCTTTTCAAAAGCATCTCAGCTTTTGCCAAATTGTCTTTCGTCGCCTCTAGCTGACGCTCGTAGAACATTCGTCTTTGCGCCGCTTCTGTCACCGCCAATACTTTTGTCAGGCGTAACAATTCGCTTACGTACGCGTTGGCAAGAGGTGCAACACGGCTTTTGTCTCTATCCTCAACTTCGATCGTTATCAAATTATCCTTACCGGAAGTGATCGTCGTATTGGCTTCGAGTTTCTGACGTGCTAAATCCTGGGAGTCCGTTCCATAAGCCTTTTTCAAATTGAACTGACTCACGAGCCGGTCGGCAACTGTACGACTCTTAAGCATCCCGACGTAAAGATCATTTGGATTCTTCAGGCCTGCCGCCCCTGCCGCAGCGCTGGCAACACCCCCAAGTTGAGACAACATAGCCATAGTGCTGGATTGGCTCTGTTGTGGCGGCAACAACTTAGCCGTGGCCTGATAGACATTTGGCAATAGGATGCTAACCCCGACGGCCAACGCCGCCGCACTAAAGGTCGTGCCGACAATCATCTTTTTGTACTTCGCGAGCACGATCAGGATATCGAATACCCCGATTGCATCTCCTACTTGCAATGGGATCTCTTGCTTTTCTGATGCTTGAATCTGACTCATTTTCAAATCTCTTATTCGCTGCGCATTGCGCAGGGCTTACGCACCGTTAATCTCGCAACGTCTTGACCGCAGCGGCACCCAAGCCAAAGTTCGCCAGGATTTGCGTCCATTCGCGCGCACCTTGGGTAAATTTGGTCCATGTCGTCTGACGATCAAACTTTTCTGGCACGACAATGGTGTCACCCGGCATGACCTCGACACCGCCGATCTTGCCGAAAAACCAGCCCTGTGATTCCGCCGACAAAACGGTCCCGTCGACGCGCATGACGAACACGTTATCGACATCGGCATCCACGGCGGTACCGGCCATCTTCAGATAGTCGCTGACGCGAGTATTTGGTTTCCATAATGGCGAAGCCTCGACATTGACAGCACCAAATACATGGACGAAGGCCGGTTTAGCAGGAACGACAAGGCGGTCACCATTTTGCAGCGTCACCTGCGGCAGATGCGCGAAGGTGCGATCGTTTGGGTCGAGACCGAACGCGATGCGGCCGGTCGGTTGAAGTTTGCGGAAGCGTGAGATGCGCTCCTGGGCAATCTTGCGCTCGGCTTCGAGCTGGGCGGTGGCTGTGGCCGCGTCCGTCCCGCTCATCGCTCGCAGATTGGCCGCCTGCGCGGATTCTTCGCTGCGCATCTGTGCTTCGAGACGATCCGCAGCTCGTTGCAGATTCGCCTGCTGTTCCTTGCGGACTGCTTCTCGATAAAACGCGGTACCGAA
This sequence comes from Massilia sp. CT11-108, assembly GCF_047302915.1. NCBI lineage: Bacteria > Pseudomonadati > Pseudomonadota > Betaproteobacteria > Burkholderiales > Oxalobacteraceae > Massilia > Massilia sp. CT11-108. The sequence continues at coordinate 26,932 of NZ_JBKYMO010000011.1, forward strand.
CATGTATGCATTCGAAGTGGGCCCGCCCGCTTTCGCGACCAGGGTTTGCAAAGTATCACCTGCAGTCATTTGGTACACACCCGGGACTTTTACTTCGCCTTCGATACGAACGACTACCTGGCGCTTATCCATCGGCACAGCCACGTCATCCTGAGAGAAAATCGTTACGGTATCGCCGGGCTGCAACTGGAGATTATCTGGCCCGTTCGGATTGGAGAATACATTGCCGAGATTGAACGGAATCAGATGAACGCTCAGATCCGCGCGGTTAACGCGTTCGACGACAGCGTAGTCCCAATTGATGGCATCGATCAGTCCACCGATACGCCCAGCGATGCTGCTAGCATTTTCGGTCGTATCTTTCTCGTCGTTCCCTGTCGACACGGCATTGTTTTGACGCTTGATCGAGTTACGAGTGATCAAATACTCGCGGTTTGGAATCAGATCGGTGATCCGCATGCCCTGATTGAACGGGGCACGTACCGGCTGATCGACACTACCACGCAAAACCACGGCATTCGAAAAATCCGGCGTGATCGACATTACATTGAGTACATCGCCATTCTTCAGAGAATGCCTGCGTCCTTCGCCATTGAGCGTGAACTCTTCCACGCTGCGCGGGCGGCTCTTGTTCGGATCGATGCGCTCAAGGAACGCACGACGAGGATCGGCCACAACCGGAAGTCCACCCGCAAAGTCGAGCATGGATTCGACCGTCTCGTTACCATTCTTCAACTCGTAGATACCAGGGCTATTGACCTTGCCGACCAACGCCACGAAGCCGCTGGCTGACGGAATATAAATCGTATCGCCATCTTGCAGTTTGATATCCGCCGACTTATCGCCTTTGGCAATGAACGAATAGAGGTCGAACTCGGCCGCAACCTTACCACCGCGTTTTACTTGCACACGGCGCATACTGCCGTTCGGGTTCGGGCCGCCGCTAGCAAACAATGCGGTTACCAAAGTCGATAGGCTCGACACAGTGTAGGTACCAGGTCGATTTGCTTGACCTACCACATAGATGGTCAAGGCGCGCAATTGGCCAAAATTAACGCTGACCGTTACACCCTTGTACAGCCTGGCAATAGCGGCACGGATGACATTTTCAGCGTCGCCAGCCTTCACGCCTGCGAGCGCAACAGAGCCGACGGTCGGGATATTTATCGTGCCGTTTCGGTCGACAATAGCACGGTAATCGATGTCAATCGTGCCCCAACCGCGAATCATCAATTCGTCACCAGGGCCAAGCCGATAATCGCTGGGAACTGGCGAACTCATAATCGGTGCAAATGTGGCAGGCGTATTGAAAAAAAACTCGGAGCCGAAAATTGGCAACGCCTGACCCGTATTGTCCAAAATAAACTTTTGGAATTCGCTGAGTGGGGGCGTATTTTCTCCCGGCTGATCCGTAAACGCGGATTGCGGCATAATGCCATTCAGCCCACCGTTACCGTTGTCATTTAGGCCATTGCTACCATAACCTCTGCCTTTGCCGACGCCGCGCCTTCCCCGACTGGCGGCTTGGTCGGTTTGACCACTGGCCTGGTCGATTTGCGCGGGCGACCCGGTCTGCGAGTTGCTGATGATCACCTTCTTGGGCGACGATATCCCAAGACTCTGACCGGTCGTTGCTGGACCTGTCGTACTGTCCTCAGTGCCGAACTGGCTGGACTGACCCTGACCGAACAGGTCAGCGTTACTGATGGAATTTTGGGCGGATACGCCGATCGAAGCTACGGCCAGGGCCGCGGCCATAAAACTCTTGGTAAACTTGAACATTGGTTATCGGAAGGGATGGACTGGATGCATCGCGAACAGTCTGCCATTTTACCTTACTGTAATGCGCAAGCGGAACCCTTTGTTATATCGTCGACCGCTAGTTTTGGGCGCCGTTCTGTATGTATTCAGCATAAAAGCGACAAAGAAGTTTCCTGTAGGAAATAATAAATCCGGTTTTGCAAGACAACATTACCTTTGTGCATTTTTCATTTAAGTTACAAATAAGTGATTGTTAGTGAGTTTTTCCGATATTACTAAGGTTTTATATGTTAGTCTTTCGATTAGTAAACGTTGCATTGAGCCGATCTAAACTGAAGTAATCGAAAGCGGCACATGAAATCCTCTCTTTCGTTAGATTTCAGTTTTATCATCTTACATTTGTAATCACGCTACGATCAGTCTTGATTATGCCAGCCCACACTGGAGAGCGAGCAAGACGATTTACCCGATGAGGAATGATGTGGAAGGGAAACGCGTGATCCAAAATACGCGTCAGAAAACCGCTGTCTAGGTAACACTGATACTTGCATTTTTACTATGTAATTTCGCCCAAGATCACACCAAGTGTCTAAAGACAAAGGGCGAACCGGTATGCGAACTCTAATAGCTTTGAGATGCCCGTCTTTTATTTAGCGAAATAGAACCCGCTGACAGTCACTGTAAAATCGCTGCTCAAGTTGGCCCCGGTCGCCCGGACTGGCGTTGTGTTCGTGCCTGAAAACGAAAAGCCGATTTTTGTGGTGCCCGGCTGTACGAAGGCTCCTACCATCGTGGTATTGGCAGGGAACGTAAACCGAGCCGCAGCAACATTTGCGGTTCCATAGCCACCACTGGCGCCAGTAGCCACATATGGCAACCCGTCCAGAATGACATTCCCCGCCACCTGCCGATCTAGCGCCGAGAGCGCCACGTCGGCGGTAAAATAGACTACGTCGTCGATACGCCGATAACTGCCAACTTGCTGCCTGTAGGAGTGAACGCCGGCCGTCGTTTCGCCCTTCAGAATAGGCGTCCACGCACCGGACTCGTAAAGTCGCGTATTGGTACCGGTATTCTCCAAAAGCGTTTTAACAATTCCTCCGCCAACTACGTTATTTTGGACTACAGTACCCACGTTGCGTGGTCCTACCACAATCCCGTTCGTGACGGTCATATTTCGACTGCCGACGATGTTGTTTCTGACTACGTTACGCGAGCCAACCATAGCAAGGTTGATCGCATTTGTGATCGTTGCCGAAACTGTCTGATCACCCAACGTATTCGACTCGATCACCGCGCTGTTTACCGGGTCTCGGGATGTCCTGATCAGAATCCCGTTTGCCAAGATGTCCGCTCCTCCAACACCGATTATGTTGTGCCGGATTAGGAATGCTCCGTGTAAGGGTGCTCCGGGCCCTTCGACCACCGCGATCGACGCGTCGAACGGTCCATTGCCGCCGATGTGCTTGATAAAGTTGTTCGTTACGGCAGCCGACACTGTGTTTGCCTTGAGGTAAATCGCACGATGATTCGGGTTGTAAACTTCGATATGATTGCTGTCGATGTTAACATTTCGTGATGGTGTATCGCCTGCCATGATTTGGGCTCCGGCACCGCCCTTTATTCGACTGTCTCTGAACGTGAAGCTGTCGCAGCCGTTGAAGTAGACGTCTGCCTGATTATTCTGTCCCGATCCGGTGACGTTCGACATGCCTCCGACTTCAGCGTTGACGACGTTTTCGAACGCCATGCCGAAATTGGTCACGGAATCGACTACCGCACGCGTAACTGAAACCTTTTGCAGAGTATCGAAGAACAAGCCACCACTTCCGTTCTTAATGTACAGACGGTCTACGTTGAGGGTATACACGCCATAAGCATATACGCCGTATGCCGGCATGGGAGCACCGTTGTGATCCTTGCCCTTGCCAACCTGAAAATTGATGCGAATATTCTCAAGATCAATGGCCTGTGGCGCATTACCACTACCCATGATCGCAATAGTATGTCCCTTACCTGTCGGCTTGTCGAACTGGACAGCGAAGTTCGCCAGGCGGATGAAATTGCTCGACGTATCGGTGAGCGAAAATAACGGATCGGCCACTGCCGCGTTGATTGCGTTTTTGATAATACACTGTTGACAATCGAATAAAATGCGAGTACCCCAGACGCTCAGCTTATCGGAAACAACATACGTTTTTCCCGGCTCCCCGTATAGCGTGCGATCTCCTCGTGCAAGCCAACCGAAAGCACGTCTGATTGCGACAGTATCGTCAGTGACACCGTCACCTTTGGCACCGAAATCGCGCAAGAACTTCATGCCGACTGACTTGTCGTTGGCCTGGCTTGCAGCCACATCCGCATCCCCAGACTGACCTTGTTGCTCGATTGGTTTCGGTTGTGCTGTCGCCCATCCGGTCAACGCAAGACAAGCTGCCAGCATGCCGAGATTTCTTTTTATGCAATAGTTCATTAAAAGTTATCCGGTGGCTTGAGAGTTCAGGATCGCCCCAAGTACTATGTCACAGCCAGTGGCGGATCTGCCAGCAAACATAGGCCGACGTGTTCCTGCGTTCATGCGCAGCGCAAGCATTTGGAATCATGTTTCAGAACGTCCCAAGCAATCCCACCCCGACCGTGTTCTGGTAATAATTGTAATCGATCAGGCTCTGCCCATACCCCGAAAACAGATGAGCATACCCCTTGATATGCCCCGCCAGCGGAAACGCCCAGCTGAGCTGGACAGCACCACGCTCGGTGGAAAAATTGCGCCGCAATAGGGCCGAGTAATCGTTGCCATTGCTGCGGTAGGTCACGACGACATCGCCGCGTCCCATGTAATCGACGATGTCGCGGTTGTCGTCGTTGGCAGCCGCCTCATTGACGCGTTTCCAGACACGCCCCAGTACGGTCCACCCTGCCCGCTCCAGTCCGACCTGCGCATAGACCCGGTTCCAGCTGCGCGACAATGTCGAGGTCTGGCCGTTCGACTGGTGCACCAGACCGAGATTAAGAAAGCGCGCATTCATCCCGAATACACTGAAATGCAGTGGAGTGACGGCCATCAGCTCGGGTTGATAGTTCGTCTCGCGGAAGGGGCTGGACGCCTCGTGATTGCCGGCTTGCCAGAAGCTGTTCTGGGTATAGCCAAACCACAGATCGACGGGCTTGGCGAAAGCATTTTCGACGAGCTTCATCTTGAATCCCAGCTGGAACACGAGTTCCGAGTGCGCGAGGTCGCTCGTCAGGTCGGCGATGCGGCGGAACGGCCGGTAGGGTTCGTTGTTGGGATGCGCGGTGCGGGTGAACATCAGGTAGTTCACCTGATGCGGACGGAAATTGAAGACGCCACGCTTGTGTTCCTGGTCCAGTTCCCAATGATCGGCCAGGCTGAAATCTCGCATGGTGCCGGGCGAAGCGTCGACTGCGGCCGGAACGGGCGGCGCGTCGGCGCCCCGGGCATTGACCACGTCCGCATTCTGGATCGCCGGTGCCGGTGCGGCCGCAGGCGCGGGCGCGACGCCGGCCAGCCGGTCATAGCACGCCAGTCGCTGGGCGGCATCGGTCACGCGCGCGCAATCGGCCAGACCCGGATCGGTCTGCTGAGCCATGGCCGGATGTATCGCGAGGAAGGTAAGCAGGAGGAAGAGGCGGTGATTTCTTGCGGGCATCGGCATCGTCGGGGTTAAACAGCGACAAGAGTCGATGACGAGTGTCGCGGAAATCCGCATGGAATGTCGCACGGCAGCACGATAATGCGCGCCGCCGCGCATCACCGCATCAGCCCGGCACCAGCAAATCCAGCTGCGCCTGCTCCAGATAACACCACTCCCCTTCCTGCAAACCCAGTGACTCGAGCGTCAGCCCGCCGATCTGCGAGCGATGCAACGCGGCGCAATGGTTATCCGCCGCAGCCAGCATGCGCTTGACCTGATGATATTTACCCTGCTCCAGCACGATCTCCAGCTGATGATCGCCCCGCTGTACGCAGGACTGGGCCGCCAGCGGCGCGGGCTCATCGTGCAATTGCACGCCCGACAGGAGCTGGTCGACGAGCGCCTGGGTGACCGGCTCCTGGGTGGTCGCCTGGTACACCTTCGGGATGTGCCGCTTGGGTGAAGACTGGGCGTGGATGAACGGGCCGTCGTCCGACATCAGCAGCAGGCCCGTCGTGTCATGATCGAGTCGGCCGACAGGCTGGACGTCGCGCCAGGTAAATTGTTCCGGCAACAAGGTCAGCACGCCCGGATGGTGGCTCGGCTTGCGGGAGCACTCGAAGTTGGAGGGTTTATACAAGGCAATGTAGACGTGTTCGCGATAGACCCATTCTTCGTCGAACACGGTCAGCACCAGGCCGTCCGTCTCCACGAGGGTCTTGTACTTGTCGTGGACTTCGCCGTTGATGGCCACGTCGCCGTCTTCGATCAGGGCCCGGCAATATTTGCGTGTACCGAAGCCTTGCGACTGGAGCACGCGGTCGAGGGATAGTTTACTCATGGGGCGAGACTGTAGCAGAAGGATTGCAAGCGTCAAAGTTCAGCAACCCAGGGGTTTCAACTCGAAGCAAGAATTCGTTTGACACATCTCAAGAATTGACTATGTCCCGTTGATACACTGAAACCTGATTAGGAATCGACCTACAGTTACTGAGTGTAGGACTAAGGGTGGGCCGCACCATCCGGCACATCGGATTAACCCCCAAACCACGAGGCAAACGTGCAGATCGAAAAAAAGCAGAACCATAGCACCCCGTCTTCATCCTCGGCCACAAGCAGCGGGACGAAGGTGGCCCTTGAATACGCCGCGATTTTCCCGACTCGGCTTGCGCTGGCGCGCTGGACGCGCGGTGGCGACATCCCGCATGTACATTGTTTTGAACACCAGCTGCCGATGCGCGCCGCATGGTATGAGCAGGCTCAGCGCCGTTTTCAGGCCTGGCTGGAGACAGGCGGCTTTCACCAGCCTGAGCCGGGCAGTCTTGATAGCGATATCGCCGAGACATCGCAGCAAGCGGACGAAGGCGCACTCCTGAGCCGGAAGGTGGTCGTGCATGGCGGCCCGCGCTCGACGTCACGGTCGTCAGCTACGCCGTTAGCAAATGTGAAATCGATTCCAGGCGCGCCCGACGACGAACGCCCAAAATGAAAACGACGGCGTACGCCGTCGTTTCCTTCCCGATTGGGACTCCAGCTTGAGGAATTGAATTCTCTCGAAACCGCACGGATGCGGGTCTGAAGCGGTTCCAGCAACGCCAAGAACAGGCTGGTTTCTTGTCGCTCACGCCGAAACAGCTACACACCAACTATAGCCCACCGTTTGTAAGTTTCAAGCCCAATATTGAGACATATCAGTCGCCCGATGCCCGTGCTCAGCGCAAGCTGGGTACGGCACCCCGGTACATCGAATGCACCGCACCGGCGCCGACCGACGCGCCAAATTTCTTCAGCACACGCTCCGGCAAGCCCTCGTGCGCCGTGTAATCGATGATGTCTTCCGCCTTCACGACATCGCGTGCGACCGTGTCCACGGTGCCGAAGCCATCCGCGAGGCCCATCTCGACCGCCTTGGCCCCGGTCCAGTAAAGGCCGGAAAAGATTTCCGGATTTTCCTTCAGGCGCTTGCCGCGTCCGGCACGCACGACGGCAATGAATTGCTCATGGATTTCGTTCAGCATCTCGAGCGCATGCTGCTTCTGCTTGTCGGACTGCGGGCTGAACGGATCGAGGAAGCCCTTGTTCTCGCCCGCCGTCAGCAGGCGGCGCTCGATGCCGAGCTTGTCCATCAGGCCGGTGAAGCCGAAGCCGTCCATCAGGACGCCGACCGACCCGACGATACTGGCCTTGTTGACGTAGATCTTGTCGGCCGCCGCTGCGATGTAATAGCCGCCCGATGCGCAGATCTCGTCCACGACCACGTACACGGGTTTGTTCGGATACCCCTTCTTGAGGCGCTGGATTTCGTCGACGATGATGCCCGCCTGCACGGGACTGCCGCCCGGGCTGTTGATGCGCAGGACGATGGCTGCCGAGCCCGGATCGGAAAACGCCTTGTTCAGCGACGGGATGACGGTATCGGCGGCACCGCTGCCTTCGTCCTCGATGGCGCCGTCGATCTCGATCAGCGCGGTGTGGCGGCCCAGCGCCTCGATGTCCGAACTGCCGAAGTTGAAGTCGAAATACGCCCAGATCGCGAAAAATGCCACCAGAAGAAAGGACATCTTGAAGAAGATGCCCCAGCGGCGCGCAGCCCGCTGCTCGCGCACGGTGGCAAAGACGAGACGTTCCAGGGTCTCGCGCTCCCAGCTGCTGAAGGTCGTCGGTGCGGCCGTTCGGTTGTCGTTCGGATTGTCGTTCCTGGTGTTGTCGCTCATAGATACCTGGTGTGGTTACCCCATCTGGCTGTCGCGCAGGCCCGCTGTCGGCGGACGGATATGCTGGTCCGGTTGCCAATAAATCCGGTTATCGGCTTCCCGCACGGTAATCGGCCGCAACTTGCCGCCGCGGCAAGGACCGCCTGCGCAGGCGCCGCTCTCGGGCAAATAGATGGCGCCATGCGTCGAACACATGAGATAAAGCTTGCTCGATTCGAAGAATTCGCCCTTGAACCAGTCCAGTTCGATCGGCACGTGGGCGCAACGGTTCAGGTAGGCGTAGATCCTGCCGCCGAAGCGTACGACGAAACCGGTGGCATCGTCACCGAACGCCAGTACGGGGAAACGGACGCCCTTGCCGCCGTCCTCGACGGTCGCGGAATCGCAAATGTAGACGTCTTCGGTATCGCTCATGCGTTCTCGACCAGCCACTGATGCAATTCGGGCACGTTCTTTGCCGTGAAAACCGGATGGCATGCCTGCAACTGCTGGACTGGATGGGCGCCATACTCGACGGCGATGCCGGCGGCGCCGGCATTATTTGCCATAAGCAAGTCATGCGTCGTGTCGCCGATCATAACGGTGCGCCGCATGTCCTGGCCGAGTTCCCTTGTCAATTCTTGCAACATTGCCGGGTGCGGTTTGGAAAATGTCTCGTCGGCGCAACGGGTCGCATCGAACACGGACAGCAGCCCCGCCGCGTTCAGGGCGCGGTTCAGGCCGACCCGGCTCTTGCCGGTCGCCACCGCGAGGAAATAGCCCTCCTGGGAAAGCTCCTCCAGCATCGCCCGCACGCCCTGGAACAGGACCAGTTCGTGGTCTTTCGTCAGGAAGTGGTAGCGATAGCGTTCGACCATGCGCGGATAAAGGACCGGGTCGATGTTCGGCATGACGGCCTGCATGGCTTCGCCCAGGCCGAGGCCGATCACGTGCGACGCCGCGGCGTCGCTTGGAACAGCCAGGCCCAGGTCCTTGGCTGCAGACTGTATACATTTGACGATGGTGGCGGTGCTGTCCATCAGCGTGCCGTCCCAATCGAAGACAATCAGATCGAATTGCTTTCTTGCCATGTCTCCCGGCGCTCGTGGCGCCGGCTCCTCATTCCGCGTTATCGATGGGTGCTGCGTGTTTTGAGTTCCTGCGCTGGCCCCAAGCTTACCAAGAAACGCTCGCATTCCGCCGGCAACGGCGCCTTCAGGGTGAGCGGCTTGCCCGTCTCGGGGTGCTGGAACGTGATCTGGTACGCGTGCAGGAACATGCGGCGCAAGGCACCGCGTGCATCATTTGCCTTCTGAAGCTGCTTGTTGAGCGCAAAATCGCCGTATTTCTCGTCACCGAGGATCGGGAAGCCGCTCGAGGCCAGGTGCACGCGGATCTGGTGCGTGCGCCCCGTCTTGAGTTCCGCCTCCAGCAGCGCGAACGCCGGCCATTTGCGCAGCAGGTTGAATACCGTATGCGCTTCCTGGCCGCCCGCCTGCACGACGACGCGGCGCTCGCCGTCCGGCGTCGTGTATTTGTGCAGCGGCAGCTTCACGTGCTGGCGCGGATTGCGCCAGTCGCCGGCCACCATCGTCAGGTAGCGCTTGTCGGTTGTGCCGTCGCGCATTTGCTCGTGCAGGCTAGTCAACGCGGAGCGTTTCTTGGCAAGCAACAGCAAGCCGGACGTTTCACGGTCCAGGCGGTGCACCAGTTCCAGGAATTTGGCATCCGGCCGGGCTGCGCGCAATTGCTCGATGACGCCATACGACACGCCCGAACCGCCGTGCACGGCCACGCCGGCCGGCTTGTCGATGACGAGCAGGTGGCTGTCTTCGTGCACGATGGCGAATTCCGCGCCCGGCACAGGGGCGCTGCCCGCGGCCTTTTCGGCGATGCGGACAGGCGGGATGCGGACGATGTCGCCCGTTACCAGGCGGTACAACTGATCGATGCGGCCTTTGTTCACGCGCACTTCGCCGGAGCGGAGAATGCGGTAGATATGGCTTTTTGGGACACCCTTGCAGACGCGCAGCAGGTAATTATCGATGCGCTGGCCTGCTTCTTCCTCGGTGATTGTGACAAACTGAGCAGTGGCAGGGGGGCGGCTATCTGTCTGTGATGAAGGGGGAACAACATCGTTTTGCATGGTCATTCGCTCTGTCTTCCCAGAAATTCTCTCTAAGTCCTTCATTTTGAATATATAATCGACAGGCGGCGGTCAAACCTCTGCAGGTGTAAGAATTAAAACGATATTTTACACAGGGGCGTCTCCATCGGCCCCGCCAAAATGCAAATTCGATGGAAAAAAACGGAATCCCCAAACCGTCGCAAGCGGCAGTAGTGTCGCGGCATCGCAGCGACAATGCGAAAGCGCAGCGGCGGATTTCAAGGATTTCTAGACGTGTACGCACATTCCTGTGCGAACCTGGGTTGCACCGCAGTTGCAACCGGGTAGCCGCACAGGATGCAGGATTGGATTGTTTGGAATTGTAAGGATAAGTACCGGCAAGCCGGCCGCAGGGTCGGCTCGCCGGGTGATGGCGTCGATAACGCTTGCCGTTCGCCCGACCCGAAGTAAGGAGCCGCTAGACCGTCGTGAGCTGTAGCAGTGTTGTTGGAGACAGTCATCCGGGAAGATCAAGCAGGTGCGCAGCACGCACTGCGGTCTTCACGCCCCGGAGCGCCCGTTTCGGCAGCACCCTTCGGCTCCCCGGCATGCGCGCCCACTGAAGATCTGGCTGTGTCGCACCGCTTGCCTGCCCCTGTGCCGCCCCGATCGGGCCGCCCGGGCCGGCGAGGACGCTCGTGCGCGAGGCAATGTCGTTCGACGCCACTGCGCCCTGTGGCCGGCAATGCCGTGCCACACCCCGGGCATACCACCGCCAACACTCCCTTCACCGCGTACATCCCTGTACTTTCGCCGCTCTTGCATAAAGACGGCATGAAACGGCCCACGGGTCGCGGAGTTTATAAAAATGAAACGTATGTTGTTTAACGCTACCCAGCAGGAGGAGCTGCGCGTAGCGATCGTCGATGGCCAGAAACTGATCGACATCGATATCGAGACCGCCGGTCGCGAACAGCGAAAGTCGAACATCTACAAAGGCGTCATCACCCGCATCGAACCCTCTCTTGAAGCCTGTTTCGTCAGCTACGGCGAAGAGCGCCACGGTTTCCTCCCCTTCAAAGAAGTTGCCCGCTCCTATTTCCGCGACGGCGTCGACGTCCGCAATTGCACGATCAAGGAAGCCCTGCGCGAAGGCCAGGAAATCATGGTCCAGGTCGAAAAGGAAGAACGCGGCAACAAGGGCGCGGCCCTGACCTCGTTCATTTCGCTGGCCGGCCGCTACCTCGTCCTGATGCCGAACAATCCGCGCGGCGGCGGCGTGTCGCGCCGCGTCGAAGGCGAGGAGCGCCAGGAACTGCGCGAGACGATGGACAAGCTGGACCTGCCGCAAGGCATGTCGGTCATCGCCCGCACCGCCGGCATCGGCCGCAACGTCGAAGAACTCCAGTGGGACTTGAATTACCTGATGCAGCTGTGGCGCGCGATCGAAGGCGCCGGCAAGTCGGCTCCGGGTCCGTTCCTGATCTATCAAGAATCGTCGCTGGTCATCCGCGCGATCCGCGACTACTTCCAGCCCGACATCGGCGAAGTCCTGATCGACACCGACGAGATCTTCGACCAGGCCCAGCAGTTCATGAGCCACGTGATGCCCGACATGGCGCACCGCGTGAAGCGCTACACGGACGACGTGCCGCTGTTCTCCCGCTTCCAGATCGAACACCAGATCGAGACCGCGTACTCGCGTACCGTCCCGCTGCCGTCCGGCGGCGCGATCGTGATCGACCACACCGAGGCCCTCGTCTCCATCGATGTCAACTCGGCCCGCGCCACCCGCGGCTCGGACATCGAGACCACCGCGTTCAACACGAACCTGGAAGCGGCCGACGAAGTGGCCCGCCAGCTGCGCCTGCGCGACCTGGGCGGCCTGATCGTCATCGACTTCATCGACATGGAAGTCGCCAAGAACCAGCGCGAAGTGGAACAGCGCCTGAAGGATGCCCTGCACCACGACCGTGCACGCGTCCAGATGGGCAAGATCTCCCGCTTCGGCCTGATGGAACTGTCGCGCCAGCGCCTGCGTCCGTCGCTGTCGGAAGGTTCGCACGTGACCTGCCCGCGCTGCTCGGGCACCGGCCACATCCGCGATACCGAATCGTCCGCCCTGCAGGTGCTGCGCATCATCCAGGAAGAGGCGATGAAGGAAAACTCGGCCGCGATCCACGTCCAGGTCCCGGTCGACGTCGCCGCTTTCCTGCTGAACGAAAAGCGCGGCGAAGTCCTCAAGATCGAGACGCGCCACCGCATCACGGTCATCCTGGTTCCGAACAAGCACCTGGAAACCCCGCACTACAAGCTCGAGCGCATCAAGCACGACGATCCGCGCCTGGACGACGACGCCGCCAGCTACACGATGGCCGAGTCGGCCGACACCGACATGGCGTTCGCCAAGCGCCAGAAGGAAGAAGCCAAGCCGCGCCAGGAAGCCGTCGTCAAGACGATCACCCCGGCCCAGCCGGCACCGATGGTCGACCGCCAGCCGGCCAAGCCGGTCGAGGCACCCGCCCCGGCACCTGCCGCCGCGCC
>NZ_JBKYMO010000012.1:0-39597 GCF_047302915.1 Massilia sp. CT11-108
ATTCATGACGGACCGCCAGCGCGCGGCCATGCACGAGGCGGCCCGTCATGAATTGTGCGGCTTCGATGGCCAGCGCGTCGTTACCGGCGACGCCGACCAGCAACGGACTGCCGGCGTGCGCGAACGCGGCGTCCGGCCAGTCGACGAACGTGGCCACACGGTACAGGTAGGCCGCCTTGAGCTTGTGCTCAGGCGCGCCAAGGGGGCCTGTGCCGGCGTGGGCGGCACCCGCGAGGATCAGCAGGCACAGCGCCGCCCGGCGGACAGGCCGCGCGGCTGCGCGTGAAAAGACCATCATGAGTATGCCGGCCCCGGATGGTCATGCGCGAAACGGTCGAGCGGCATGCGAGGTCCTGGTTCGGTCAATGAACAACAAGCGGGCCAGCCCGCAAGGCGAGCAGGATAGCAGCACGACCGGGGACGATGTCGCACGGAACGGGGCCTGTCATTTACAGCAGTAAAGACATTTGCGTTTGTAAGGACGGTAAAGGCATAACCGCAAGAATGGCTTTTCGTTAAGATTCCGATGCCGCAGGGCGGGAAGGCGCGCTAGAATGGACGCGAGCGCGCAGCGGAACGTTTCCGCGACCGGCACACGGCGGCGCACTCGGTTGGATCCTGGAGACCTGGCGGTTCTCTGCTACCGCCATTACAAGGAGGAGCGACACGTGACGAACGACATCATCGACCTGGCCACCCGTGTAGGCCGGGCACTCGAATCCAAGAACCTGCTGCTGGCCACGGCCGAATCCTGCACCGGCGGCGGCGTCTCCCAGGCCATCACGGAAATCCCCGGCTCGACCGGCTGGTTCGAATGCGGTTTCGTGACGTATTCGAACGCCTCCAAGACGGAGATGCTGGACGTGCCGGCCGCGCTGATCGCGCAATTCGGTTCCGTCAGCGAGGAAGTCGCGGGCGCGATGGCCGAGGGCGCGGTCGCCAACAGCAACGCCGACGTGGCCGTGTCCACGACCGGCATCGCCGGCCCGACCGGCGCCGTGCCCGGCAAGCCCGTGGGCACGGTGTGCTTCGGCTGGTCGAAGGGCGACACGACGTACACCGAACGCCTCGTGTTCTCCGGCGACCGCCACGCGGTACGCGAGCAGACGGTGGCGCACGCGCTGGCCGGCCTCTTGCGGCTGCTCGAGTAAGGATGCGCCGTCTGGCCGCGGCCGCGCTCCTGGCGGCCGCTTCCTTGGACGCGGCCGCAGCAAGCCCGGACCAGGGCATCACCGTGTACGCGGCCGGCGACATCGCGCGCTGTGCATACCGCGATCCGGCGTATTCGGGCGCGGCCGACACGGCCGCCACCGTCGCCGCCGGCCTCGCGCAGGACCCGCTGGCCGTCGTGCTGGCGCTGGGCGACCTGACCTATCCGCGCGGCGCCATGAAGGAATTCACCGGCTGCTATGCGCCGACGTGGGGCCGTTTCAAGGACCGCACGTGGCCCGCACCCGGCAACCACGAGTACTACACGCCGGGCGCGAAGCCCTATTTCGACTGGTGGGGCGCGCGCGCCGGCCGCGGTTACTACAGCTTCGAGCTGGGCACCTGGCACATCATCTCGCTGGACAGCAACCTCGCCCCGGCCCAGCACGCGGCCCAGCTGGACTGGCTGCGCGCCGACCTCGCCGCCCACCCCGCGCGCTGCACGCTCGCCTACTGGCACCATCCGCTGTACAGCTCGGGCGGCCACGGCAGCATCCCGAAGATGCGCGACGCCTGGCAGCTGCTGTACGCGGCCGGCGCCGAGCTGGTGCTGTCCGGCCATGACCACGACTACGAGCGCTTCGCTCCGCAGGATGCGGATGGCCGGCTCGACCCGACGCACGGCATTCGCCAGTTCGTCGTCGGCACCGGCGGCGCGTATCCGACGCCGTTCCTGTTCACCGTCGCGCACAGCGAAGTCCGCGACAGCAACCGCACCGGCGTGCTGCGCCTGCGCCTGTACGCGGGCGGGTACGGCTGGGAATTCGTCGAGTCGACGCGGCTCGCGTCCTTCAGCATCGCCCCACCCGACCGCGGCAGCGCCGCCTGTCATTAAAACAACGGAGCCCGCATGACACGTCTCCTCTCCTGTTTTTCCCTGCTGCTCCTCCTCGCAGGGCCGGTAGCAGCGGCCGAGGTGCCCGAGGTCCGCTACGACAAGACGACGCTGCCCAACGGCCTGGAAGTGATCCTCGTCGAGGACCACCGCCTGCCCATCGTGGCGGTCAACATCTGGTACCACGTCGGCCCCGCCAACGAGGCGCCAGGGCTCACCGGCTTCGCCCACCTGTTCGAGCACATGATGTTTGCCGGGACGCGGCACCTGCCGCGCGGCCTCGCCGACCGCCTGCTGGAAGGCGCCGGCGCCACCGACAGCAACGGCAGCACGGACTACGACCGCACCAATTACTACGACACGGTACCGTCGAACCAGCTCGAACTCGCGCTGTGGGTCCACGCCGACCGCATGGGCTACCTGCTCGACGTGCTGGACCAGGCGGCGCTGTCGAACCAGCAGGACGTCGTGCGCAACGAGCGCCGCCAGAGCGTCGAGAACCGTCCCTACGGCGTCGTCGAGGAAGCGCTGAACCACGCGCTGTTCCCGAAGACGCACCCGTATTACGCGGCCGTCATCGGCTCGCACGCCGACATCCAGAACGCGAAGCTGGCCGACGTGCGCGACTTCTTCAAGCGCTACTATGGCCCGAACAACGCCAGCATCGTGATCGCCGGCGACATCGACAAGGCCAAGACGCGCGCCCTCGTCGCCAAATACTTCGGCAGCTTCAAAAAGAGTCCGCCGGTCGTGCATCCGAAGGTCGCGACGCCAGCCATCGCGCGCGAGCGCCGCATCACGGTGCCGGACCGCGTGGAGCTGCCGCGCCTGTACATGGCGTGGCTCACGCCGCCGGCCTTCCAGCCGGGCGACGCCGAGCTGGCGGTGACGGCGCAGATCCTCGCGGGCGGCAAATCGAGCCGCCTGTATAAAACCCTCGTGTACGAACGGCAGATCGCGCAGGAAGCGGCGGCCGCGCAGAATTCCAACGCGCTCACGTCGACCTTCATCGTCGACGCGACCGCGCGCCCGGGCCACGAACCGTCCGAGCTGGAGACGGCGATCGATACGGAACTCAAGGCGCTGCGCGACGCGGGACCGTCCGAGCAGGAAGTCGAACGCGCCCGCAACACGATCGAGACGGCGATGCTGACGTCGATCGAGAAGCTGGGCGGCACGGGCCTCGCGAACCAGATCAACCAGTACAACCAGTACACGGGCGACCCGGGCTACCTGCCGAAGGACATCGAGCGCCTGCGCCGCGTCACCGCCGCCGACGTGCGCCGCGTCGCGCAGGCCTACCTGCAGCCGAACGCGCGCGTGATCGTCGCCGGCGTGCCGGGCAAGCCGGACCTCGGCCCCGACGTGCCGGCACCGCCACCGCCCCAAGTCTCGAAGACCGGCAAGACCGACCGCGCCGCCGGCATCAACCGCGACCAAGCGTGGCGCCGCACGCCGCCGAAACCGGGTCCGGCGCCGCGCTTCACGCTGCCGCAGGGCGACGCGTTCAAGCTGCCGAACGGGCTGACGGTCATCGTCCACCCGAACCCCGCGCTGCCGCTCGTGGCGGCGGAACTGGTCGTGAAAAGCGGCTCCGACGCCAATCCCTCCGACCAGCCGGGCCTCGCCGGCTTCACGGCGCAGATGCTGGACGAAGGCACCGCCACCCGCAGCGCGCCGCGCATCGCCGACGAGATCGCGCAGCTCGGCGCCTTCCTCGGCAGCGGGAGTACGGCGGACGCGTCGACCGTGTCGCTGCTCGCGCTGCGTTCCACGTTCCCGCAGGCGCTGGACGTGTTGGCCGACGTCGTGCTGCACCCGGCCTTCCCGACCGCGGAAGTCGAACGCCAGCGCGCCTCCCGCATCGGCGAACTGACGCAGCAGCGCGACGATCCCGCCCTCGTCGCCGTCGTCGCCGCGGCCGGTGCGCTGTACAGCCCGGATCACCCGTACGGCTACGGCCAGCTGGGCACCGAACAGGCGATCCGCGCGACGACGCGCGAAGACCTCGTGCGCTTCTGGCGCCGCCACTACCTGCCGGGCAATGCGGCCCTCGTCGTCTCCGGCGACATCACGGCGGACGAGTTGCGCACGCTGGCAACGGCCCGCTTCGGCGGCTGGGAACGCGCCGATGCTGCCGTGACGTCGGTCGGCGATCCTGCCGGCACCAAGGCACGTCTCGTCGTCGTCGACAAGCCGGGCACGCCGCAGACGGCGCTGCGCGTGACGACGATCGCGGCCGCGCGCAGGACGCCGGACTATCCGGCCATGCAGGTCATGAACGCGGCGCTGGGCGGCCTGTTCTCGAGCCGCATCAACCTCAACCTGCGCGAAGACAAGGGCTACAGCTACGGCGTGTTCTCGGCGTTCCGCTACGACCGCACACCGGGCCCGTTCACCATCGCGGGCAGCGTGCGCACGGATGTCACGGGGGCTTCCATTTCCGAGATCTTCAGGGAAGTGAACGGCATGCGCGACAAGCCGCTGCCTGCGGCCGAACTGGCGGGCGCGCGCGACTCGCAGGTGTATTCGCTGCCGGGGCAGTTCGAAACGAACAGCGGTATCGGGGCGAGCCTGGCCGAGACTTTCGTGTTCGACCTGCCGGCGGATTACTGGCGCACCCTGCCCGACCGGTTCCGCGCCGTGACGGCGGCGCAGGTGCAGGCGGCGGCGCAGAAATACCTGAAGCCTGATCAGCTGAAAGTCATCGCCGTCGGGGATCGGGCGGCGATTCTGCCGCAGTTGCAGAAGCTTGGGTTGGGGCAGCCCGAAACGCGCGATACGGACGGCCAGCTTCCTTAACGCATCGCTTCACCATGCGCGCATACGATATGGCTTGCGTCCGCCACGTCGATGCGCTTAACATGTGAACAGTTCTTCAAACGTTAAGCATGAGCATCCCACCCGACATCGACAACGCGGTCGACGAACTCGCCGACCTGTTCCACCTGCTGGGCGACCCCACCCGGTTGCGGATCGTGCTCGCCTGCCTGGCGCAGCCGACTGCCGTGGGCGACATCGCCGGCGCGTTGAACCTGTCCAGTTCGCTGGTCAGCCACCACTTGCGCCTGTTGCGCGCGGCCCGCATCGTCAAGGCGGAGCGCCAAGGCAAGCAGGTGTTCTATGCGGCCGCCGATGCCCACATCAGCGGCCTGCTTTCCAATATGTTCGAACACATCGCCGAACCCACCACCGGACTGGACGCATGAGTCACCACCATTCCCACGGCCATGGACATGGCCACCATCATCACCCGGCGCCGGGCGACAACGGCCGCGCGTTCGGCATTGCCATCGGCCTGAACACCGCGTTCGTCGCCATCGAATTCATCTACGGCTTCATCGCCAACTCGACGGCGCTGATGGCCGATGCCGGCCACAACCTGTCCGACGTGCTGGGGCTGGGCCTCGCCTGGGGCGCCGCGCTGCTGACGAAGAGCGCGCCCACGCGCCGCTTCACGTACGGCATGCGCGGCACGACCATCCTGGCCGCCCTCGCCAACGCCCTGCTGCTGATGGTCGCGTGCGGCGCCATCGCGTGGGAAGCCGTGCATCGCTTCGCCCATCCGGAACCGGTGGCCGGCACGACGGTGTCGATCGTCGCCCTCGTCGGCGTGCTGATCAACGGCTTCTCGGCCTGGCTGTTCGTGGCCGGCAGCAAGGACGACATCAACGTGCGCGGCGCCTACCAGCACATGGCGGCGGATGCCTTGCTGTCGCTCGGCGTCGTCATCTCCGGCGTCGTGATCATCTACACGGGCTGGTCGTGGCTCGACCCGGTCGTCAGCCTCGTGCTCGTCGTCGTGATCGTCGTGGGGACGTGGTCGCTGCTCAAGGAATCGATCCAGATGGTGCTGGCGGGCGTGCCGGCCAGTGTCGACGCGACGGGCGTCACGGCCTTCCTGGCCGCGCAACCCGGCGTGACCGAAGTGCACGACGTCCACATCTGGGCGATGAGCACGACGGAAACGGCCCTCACGGCCCACCTCGTGATGCCGGGCGGCTATCCGGGCGATGCGGCCATCGACGAGATCGTCGGGCACCTGCGCGAGGATTTCGCCATCCATCACTGCACGCTGCAGGTGGAACAAGGGACGACCAAGCACAGCAGTTGCTGCCTGCACGATGGGCCGGAGGCGCATGACGATCACGATCATGATCATGACCATCATCACGGTCACTCACACGCGCACTAAACAAAACGGCCCGCATGCAAGCGGGCCGTTTTTACATGGAAAGCCTGATCAGCCGGCCAGGTTCGCGTACAACGCCGTACTGAGATAGCGCTCGCCGAACGACGGAATGATCGTCACGATCAGCTTGCCCGCATTTTCCGGCCGTTTGGCGACCTGGATCGCGGCCCACAGGGCAGCGCCGGACGAGATGCCGACCAGCAGCCCCTCCTCGCGCGCGGCCGCACGAGCCGTCTCGAAAGCATCCTCGTTCTTGACGGTGATGACTTCGTCGTAGGCTTTCGTGTTCAGCACGTCCGGAATGAAGCCGGCGCCGAGGCCCTGGATCGGGTGCGGGCCCTTCGTGCCCTTCGACAGGATCGGCGACGCTTCCGGTTCCACGGCGATGGCCTGGAACGACGGCTTCCTCGCCTTGATCACTTCGGCCACGCCCGTGATCGTGCCGCCCGTGCCGATGCCGGCCACGAGGATGTCGACCTTGCCATCGGTATCGCGCCAGATTTCCTCGGCCGTCGTGCGGCGGTGGACTTCCGGGTTGGCGGGATTGTTGAACTGCTGGGGCATGAAGCAGTTCGGGTCGGCCGCGACGATTTCCTCGGCGCGGCGGATGGCGCCCAGCATGCCTTCCGGCCCCGGCGTGAGCACCAGTTCGGCGCCGTACGCGCGCAGCAGCATGCGCCGTTCGTTGCTCATCGTTTCCGGCATGACGAGGCGGCAGCGGTAGCCGCGCGCCGCACAGACCATCGCCAGCGCGATGCCCGTGTTGCCGCTGGTGGGCTCGACGATGATGGTGTTCGGGCCGATCTTGCCGGCCTGCTCGGCCGCTTCGATCATGGCCCAGCCGATCCGGTCCTTCACGCTGTGGGCCGGATTGTAGAACTCGAGCTTGGCGGTGAGATCGGCGCCGGCGCCCTGCGCCAGGCGGCGGATCCGCACCAAGGGGGTATTGCCGATCAGTTCCGTCACGTCGTTCGCGATACGCATGCAGTCCTCCCGGTTGAGTGAATTGTGGACTTACTTGACCTTCAAGAGTTCGACGTCGAAGATCAGGTCGGAATCCGGCGGAATGGAACCGCCGCCTGCGCCGCGCTTGCCGTACGCGAGTTCGCTCGGGATGATCAGCGTGCGCTTGCCGCCCACCTTCATGCCCTGCACGCCCTGCTCCCAGCCCTTGATGACCTGGCGCGCGCCGAGCTGGAACTCGAGCGGTTCGCGGCCCGCGTCCAGCGACGAGTCGAATTTGCGGCCGCGTTGCCTGGCGGCCAGCGGCTTGTAGAACCAGCCCGTGTAGTTGACGACGACCGTGCTGCCGACGCTGGCTTCGGCACCCTTGCCGATCACGTGGTCGACGACCTGCACCTTCGGCCCTTGCTGTTCCTGGCCAGCGGGCGTCGGGTCGACGGGATTGTTCGGGTTGCCGGGATGGGCCGCGTTGGCGGTGGCCTGGGCCGGGTCCTTGGGACCTTGCAGGCCGTCGCCGGCCTGCTGGGATGCGTCCTGCGCGTTGGCGGCGACGGCCGCCAGCAGCAGGCTCGCGAGGGCGATACGACGGATCATGGAGCCTCTTTTCACGAATCAGTAAAAAACTGATCCTATGATAACAAGGCCTCCTCGGGTTGCACAGCGTCGACGGATTCGGTTACATGATCCGGCACCGGCACGGCATTCGCCTCCTCCGCCATCTTGCGCAGCATGTGGCCGGCCGCGACCATGCCGAACGTCGCGGTGACGACCATGCTCGAGCCGAAGCCGGCGCAGTTCAGGCCGGTGATGCTGTTCGCGTCGACTTCGCAGGCGTCGCCGTCGCCGGACTGCGGGTAGCGCAGCGGTTCCATCGAGAACACGGCGTCGATGTGGTACTTGTTCTTTTCGCCGCGCGCGAAGCCGTAGCGGGCACGCAGGATCTTGCGCACTTTTTTCAGCAGCGGTTCCTGCTCGGTACGGGCGAGGTCGCGCACTTCGATTTTGGTCGGATCCAGCTGGCCGCCGGCGCCGCCGATGACGATCAGCGGGATCGCATGCTGGCTGCAGTACGCGATCAGCGCGGCCTTGGCCTTCACGCTGTCGATCGCGTCGACGACGTAGTCGAAACCGTCCGTGCCGATCATCTGCGGAATGTTGTCCGGATCGATGAAATCTTCGACGAGATCGACCTGGCAGTACGGATTGATGAGCGCGATGCGCTGTTTCAGCGCCTCGATCTTGGGCATGCCGACCGTGGTCGACAGGGCCTGGATCTGCCGGTTGATGTTGGATTCGGCCACGTTGTCGAGGTCGATGAGCGTGAGCCGGCCGACGGCGCTGCGGGCCAGCGCCTCGACGATCCAGGAGCCGACGCCGCCGACGCCGACCACGCAAACGTGCGCCGCACGGAACCGTTCCAGTGCACGCTCGCCGTAGAGGCGGGCAATGCCGCCGAAGCGCCGCTCGAAGTCGACGTCATCGAAGAGGGAGGTGGAAATCGTAGTCATGATCCCTTCATTTTACCGGACGGAATGGCGCTCATTGCTCTAAAATAACTTTCAGTCAATCAAAAAATTTCCCGCATTCTGCACGTCCACAACAGCGATCATGAACAACCTTCTTGCCGACCCCGCTCCCGATTTCGACCAACCCGTCGCCGTCCTCAAGCATTGCCACGGCCGCATCCGCAAACAGCTTGCGACCATGGAAAAACTGCTCGCCCACCTGCCCGAACACGGCGCCGACGAGCAGGCGCGCCAGGCGGCAACGGCCGTACTGAAATACTTCGACAAGGCCGCCCACCTGCACCACGAAGACGAAGAACAGGACCTGCTGCCGATGCTGCTCGCGGTCGCCAAGGGCGACGATGCGGCCACGCTGCAGGCGCTCGCGCCCATGATCTTGCAGGAACACAAGGACATGGATGCAATGTGGCAAGACCTGCACGAGCAGCTGGCGGGGATCGCGGACGGCAGCGGCACGCAGCTGTCGGCTTCGATCGTGCGCCGCTTCGTGCAGAGCTATCACGGCCATATGGAACGCGAAGAAGGCATCGTCGCGCCGATGGCGCTGCGCCTCTTTGGTCCGGATCAGATGGCGCGCCTGGGCGGCGCGATGCGCCAGCGCCGCGGCCTCGAACAGGCGGTGGCCCCGGCATCTTCCATCGGCGAAAAAGTCGCCGACCTGCGCAAGGATTACGGCCAGGCCCGCCTGGACGAGAGCGACGTCGCCGACGACCCGATGGACCAGTTCACGCGCTGGTTCGAGGAGGCGCTGAAGGCCGAAGTGAACGAGCCGAACGCGATGAGCGTGGCCACCGTGGGCGAGGATGGGCGGCCGACGTCGCGCATTGTTCTCGTCAAGCAATTCGATGCGCGCGGCTTCACCTGGTACACGAATTACGACAGCCAGAAAGGCAAGCAGCTGGCAAGCAAGCCTTTTGCAGCTCTGCTATTCTTCTGGAGTGAACTTGAACGGCAAGTGCGGATCGAAGGCAGAGTTGAGCGCACGAGTGCCGAGGAAAGCGATAAGTATTTCAACAGCCGACCATTGAAAAGCCGGCTGTCGGCGATCGCGTCCGAACAAAGCGAGCCGATCGCAAACCGTGCCGCCCTCGAAGAACACTACGAGCAAGTGGCGCGTCAGTATGGCGAAGCACCGCCACGACCACAACACTGGGGCGGTTTTCGCCTGGTGCCGGAACGGATCGAGTTCTGGCAGGGGCGGCGTTCACGCTTCCACGACCGCATCGTCTACACGCGGCAGGAAGATGGCGGCTGGACGCGGCAACGTTTGCAACCCTGACCCGGTGCATCCGGTTCAGGATCAGCCGGAGAAGACGCGTGTTCGATCAACTGAAGCTTTCCGCCTGGACCTCAGGCATACGCAGTAAATTCAACCTGCCTCTGCGCGTGGAATTATGGAACGGCGCGCAGGTGGACCTGTCCCCTGAGCAACCACGCGTGAAAATCCGCGTCCCGAACCCGGGCGGCCTGCGCTACCTCCTCGCGCCGTCGCTGGGCAACCTCGGCGAGGCCTATGTCGAAGGCGCGCTCGAGATCGAAGGACGCGCGGCCGACATGATCCAGGTGGGTTCCGCCCTCGCGGAAACGACGGGCAAGCCGGCGCGCGCGAGCCGCGTCGCCAGCGCCGCCCTGCGCCTCGTCTCGCCGCACACGCGCGAGAAGGATGCCGAGGCAATCCGCTACCACTACGACGTCTCCAACGAGTTCTACAGCCTGTTCCTCGACCCGGCCATGGTGTATTCCTGCGCCTATTTTGAGAGCGGCGACGAGGACCTGGCCACGGCCCAGCAAAAGAAGATCGACCACATCCTCACCAAGATCGGCGTGCAGCCGGGCCAGACGCTGCTCGACATCGGCTGCGGCTGGGGCGCGCTCGTGATCCGTGCGGCCGGCAAGTTCGGGGCGCGCTGCGTCGGCGTCACGCTGTCCGAACGCCAGTACGAGCTGGCGCGCGAGCGCGTGGCGCAGGCCGGGTTGCAGGACCGTGTCGAGATCCGCTTGCAGGACTATCGCGACGTCGCGGGCAGTTTTGACCGCATCACGAGCGTCGGCATGTTCGAGCACGTGGGCGTGGACAATTTACCGGAATACTTCCGCCGCATCAGCAAGCTGCTGGCGCCGGGTGGTGTCGTGATGAACCACGGCATCACGACGACCGATGTCGAGCAGCGCAACAGCCCGCACGGCAGTGGCGAGTTCATCGACAAATACGTGTTCCCCCACGGCGAGCTGGCGCATCTGTCCACCGTCATCCGCACGATGCAGGAAGGCGGACTCGAGGTCCGCGACGTGGAAAACCTGCGCCGCCACTATGCCCGCACGTGCGCGCTGTGGACCGAGAATTTCGAGAACAATGCCGACCGCATCCGGGCGACGTGCGATCCGAAGACGTTCCGCATCTGGCACGTCTACCTGGCCGGCTGCGCGTACGGCTTCGCACACGACTGGATCAGCCTGTACCAGATCGTGTGCGGCAAGGCGGGCGAAGAACCGGACCTGATTCCGTGGTCGCGGCGGTACATGTATCGCTAGCGCTATTTCACCCGATCCGTGAACACCTTGCGGAACTTGGCCACCTTGGGCGCCACCACGAACGCGCAATACCCCTGCAACGGGTGCTGCGCAAAATAATTCTGGTGGTAGTCCTCGGCCTTGTACCACTGCTCGGCCGGCAGCACCTGCGTGACGATCGGCGCATCCCACACGGCGGCCATCTCGGCCATTACCTTGCGCGCCGTCGCTTCCTGTTCCGGCGACGTGAAGAAGATCACCGAGCGGTATTGCGTGCCGACGTCGTTGCCCTGGCGGTTCGGCGTCGTCGGGTCGTGGATGGTGAAAAAGATTTCCAGGATGTCGCGATAACTGATCACGTTCGGATCGAATTCCAGGCGCACCACTTCCGCGTGGCCCGTCGTGCCCGCGCACACCTGCTCGTAGGTCGGCGCGGGAATCTCGCCGCCCATATAGCCCGATTCCACGCGGAGAATACCGCGCGCTTCCAGGTAAACCGCTTCCAGGCACCAGAAACACCCGCCGCCCAGGATGGCCACTTCGGTTGCTGATTGCTGGCTCATGCTGACTCCTCGAGGGATAAATAGTTGTTCATGGTTTCACTGTAAACGAAAGTGCGCGGTCGTGCAGGCTCGGGGGACCGCCGGCCATTGATGGCATAATGCGCGCATGAACACCAGCTCACCTCGCGCCACCACGCGCGGTTTCGATTCCGCCCATTTTCGCCAGGCCCTGTCCCAATTCGCGACCGGCGTCACCGTCATCACGACCCGCCTGGGCGACGGCAAATTCCGCGGCCTGACCGCGTCCTCTTTCAATTCCGTATCGCTGGAGCCGCCGCTGGTGCTGTGGAGCCTGTCGAACGTCGCCAACAGCCTGCCCATCTTCACCGGCAATTCGCACTACGTCATCAACGTATTGTCCGCCGGCCAGGAAGAGCTGGCGCGCCGGTTCTCGCGCCGTGGCCAGGATCCGTTCGAAGGCGTCGAGTACGAATTGTCGCGCACCGGCCTGCCGATCCTGAAGGGCGTCTCCGCCTGGTTCGAATGCCACAACCGCAGCCGCTACCCGGAAGGCGACCACGTGATCTTCGTGGGCGAAGTGGAAGACTGCGCCGTGCATCCACAGTCCGCCCTGCTGTTCCATGGCGGCCGCTTCGGCAGCACCTGATCCTTGTTTGAAAAATGAAAATGCCTGTCGCAGTTTGAAAAGATGTGACGGGGCGGGGTTTCTATAATGGCTCGTCCCGGGCGGCCATCCATTCGCCCGCCACATTCTTACAAAGATTGAGACAGGAGCCCCATGAGCCGTTCCGATACGACCCGCAAAGCCCAGTTCCATTGGGATGATCCGTTGCTGCTGAACGAGCAGTTGCTCGACGAAGAACGCATGGTGCGCGACGCCGCCGCGGCCTATTGCCAGGACAAGCTGCTGCCGCGCGTCCTCGAAGCCTTCCGCCACGAAACCACCGATGCGTCCATCTTCCGCGAGATGGGCGAGCTCGGCCTGCTGGGCCCGACCATCCCCGAGCAATACGGCGGCCCCGGCCTGAACTACGTCAGCTACGGCCTGATCGCGCGCGAAGTCGAGCGCGTCGATTCCGGCTACCGCTCGATGATGAGCGTGCAATCGTCGCTCGTGATGGTGCCCATCTACGAATTCGGCAATGAAGAAACGAAGCAGAAATACCTGCCGAAACTGGCCACCGGCGAGTGGATCGGCTGCTTCGGCCTGACCGAACCGAACCACGGCTCCGACCCGGGCTCGATGGTCACGCGCGCGCGCAAGGTCGACGGCGGCTACTCGCTGTCCGGCTCGAAGATGTGGATCACGAACTCGCCGATCGCCGACGTGTTCGTCGTCTGGGCGAAGGATGACGAAGGCAAGATCCGCGGCTTCGTGCTGGAAAAAGGCTGGAAAGGCCTGTCGGCGCCGGCCATCCATGGCAAGGTCGGCCTGCGCGCGTCGATCACGGGCGAGATCGTGATGGACGAAGTATTCTGCCCCGAAGAAAACGCGTTCCCGGAAGTGCGCGGCCTGAAGGGTCCGTTCACGTGCCTGAATTCGGCCCGCTACGGTATCGCCTGGGGTGCGCTGGGCGCCGCGGAAGACTGCTGGCACCGTTCGCGCCAGTACGTGTTGGACCGCAAGCAATTCGGCAAGCCGTTGGCCGCCAACCAGCTGATCCAGAAAAAACTGGCGGACATGCAGACGGAAATCACGCTGGGCCTGCAGGGCGTCCTGCGCCTGGGCCGCATGAAGGACGAGGGCACGGCCGCGGTCGAGATCACGTCGATCATGAAGCGCAATTCCTGCGGCAAGGCACTCGACATCGCACGCATGGCGCGCGACATGATGGGCGGTAACGGCATCAGCGACGAGTTCGGCGTGGCGCGTCACCTCGTCAACCTGGAAGTCGTCAACACGTACGAAGGTACGCACGACATCCACGCGCTGATCCTGGGTCGCGCGCAGACCGGTATCGCGGCGTTCTGATCGCCCCGGTGCACGAAAAAAACCCGCCGAACACGGCGGGTTTTTTATTGCGCGAAACGCGCTCAGAACTTGTAGCCCAGGGTCAGCACGGTCGACTTCGGGTCCAGCTTCATGTGCTGGTTCTGCCCCGTCGAGAAGTGCACGTCGGTCCGCAGGCGGGTCTTCACGAGTGCGGCGTTGAGGAACCATTTCTCGTTGAAGTTCCAGACGGCACCGATCTGGCCCGAATAAGTCAGTTTGTTGTCGATGCTAAACGTCGTGGCCGGACCACCCGGGTTCGTCAGCGCGGTCAGGCGGAACGAACCGGTTTCCTTGTAAAAGTAGGCATAGGTCACGCCCAGGCCGACGTAAGGACGGAACGCCGCGTTCGGCGAGAAGAAACGGTATTGCGCGAACAACGTCGGCGGCAAGGCATGCGCCGTGCCCAGCTCGCCCGTGCCGGCGATGGCGCCTGCGCCGTAGATGCTGTGCTTGTACGGCTTCGCGATCGTGAATTCGGCGGTGATGTTGTCGGTGATCCCGTAGTTGATGATCGCCACCGGTTCCGTGTCCTTGCCGACGTCGCCCAGCGAATTCGGCAGGGCCGGGGCGGAAATCGCGCCGCTTTCTACCTTCGGTTCGATCTCGATGGCGCCCAGCGACACGGCCCACTTCCCCTTGGCCTGTGCCGCGGCGCTGCCCGCCACGGCCAGCGCACCCGCGGCGACCAGCAGTTTCACGACGTTGGAACTTACTTTCATGTTATCTCCTGATTCTTATTGATGGCCCTCCCGCGGACGGGCCTGTCGTGAACGTCGAAAAACCTGCTGCGCGTTGCACTGTCGGGTTGCGATGCTCGCTGTACTCTCGTACAGCTCCGCTTCTCGCCCGACATTGCGGCCGCTCGCGACGGTTTTCGAGGTCCCCTTCGTGACGATTACAGCCAGCCCTTCACGGCCATCTGCTCGAGGACGTAGCGCGCGATCAGCCAGTTCTCGAACGGCGTCGGGTGCACGTCGTCGGCGAACATGTAGCGGCTGACGTCGCCTGCGATCACGTTCTTCGCATTGCAGACGAGCGACGTCGTGCCCAGCGCGTTCGGGCCGCAGGCCGGGGTCGACGTATTGGTGAGGCCGTACGGCGCCGGGTTGATCACCTCGTCGTGGCTGACGCTCCACAGGTCGACGTACAGCACCTTCGGCTCGCTGGCGACAGCGGCCTTCAGCTGCGCATTGAAGGCGTCGACGGCTTTTCCGATCAGCGCCTGGACGGCGGCCGACTGCGATTTGCCCGACGGCGTCGATGCCACGTCCGGCAGGTTGTTCACGACGACGTAGTTCGCGCCCTTGGCGACGATCTGCGTCTTGACGAGGACGCCCAGCTCGGCGCCGGCCGTCGCCATCGCGGTGACGACACCCGCGGCGTTGGCGGTCAGGTAATCGGCGCCCGCCTTCTGGCCGGCGGCCGTGGCGTCGGCCTGGGCCTTGGCGACCATCGGACCGTACACGGTCGCCTGCGCGGCGGCGGTGTTGCCGGCCATGACGGCGGCGGTGACGGCGGCTTGCACGATGGACGCGTCGGTGTGGCCCGCGCGCGCTGCTTCCGTCTGGATGGCGAGGCCGATCGCCTGGGCCGCGGTGGCCGGGTTCGTCGCACCGGCGGCCAGCTGGGTCGTCAGCGACACGGCGAAGGCCTGGGAACCGGCGGCGGTGCCGGCGGCGGTGGCGTTCGTCGACAGTTGGCCCAGCAGGAACAGGATGTCGTTACCGCCGGCCAGCACGGTCACGAGTTCGGTACCGCTGAACTTGCCGCCGTTCTTGGCCAGGTGGTTCTCGATCTGCGTCACCACGGGCACGGTGGTCAGGCCCAGCGTCGGGTTCACGGCCTTGTTGTTCGGGCCGATCGGATTCGTCACGCGCGAGCCGCCCTGCGCGTAATTGAGGCAATTGGTGTTGAACGTAACGGGCACGGCGAAGCCCTTGGTCGCGTCGCCCTGCAGGCCGGTCTGGGCCGCGCACGGTGCCGGCAGCTTCAGCTGGGCTGCGACGAATTCGGTCCAGTTCTTGCCCGTCAGGTCAGCGTTGATCGACGTGTTGTCGCCGTTGATCGTGAACTTGCCGCCGCCCAGCGCCTTGACGCCACCGACGGCATACGAGCCAACGTCGGACAGGCTATCGCCGAACGATACCTGTGCGCTGAATTTGGTGACCGGGGTCTGGTCGCCGCCGCGAGGGCTGGTGCTGCTGCCGCCGCAAGCCGTCAGGACGGCAGCGGTCAACAGCGCGAGCGCGAATGAGGTCTTACGCATTGTGTCTCCTAAAGAAATTTTTCTCTTTTTGCAACGAACGGCCGTGCTATTCGTGTGCCAACTAATATGCCAGTGTTCGGCATCGTTGTATAGCGAAAAGCTTTGTCGTGCGCCGGCAACAACACCCTGTTGCGACGGCTGGAAACGAGGCCGGCAGCGCGGCCGATTATAGCAATGCCGCCGGTGAATTCATGTCTTAATGTGACAATGTTGTCTGAAAATAATCACGCGTCGCCGCCATGCAGAACGGCGCCACGAGACCGGCGTGATAGGCCGACGCGACGGCACCGTCGCCCGACGCCGCGCGCAGGATCGTCCTGGCCGCCACGAAGCCTGCCTTGGCCGAGCGGTACGGGTCGTTCAGGCTTGGGGTATCGTCGATGTCGAGCAGCGTGATCCTGCTGCCGCGCGCGCTGAAATAGCTCGCGGCCGACGTCGTGTTGAAGAATGGCACGACGGGGTCGTCGTGGCCGCCGCACAGCATCGTGGGTGCATTGGGCATATAGCTGCGCAGATCATTGCGCACGAGCCATTTACGCAGGTTGTGAGCCGGAGTACAGGCCAGCGGCGACGTCGCGCTCTGGTCGCACGGATGCGCGGCGAGATCGGCCAGGTAGCCGCTGCGGTAGGCCGTGCGGATCAGGTTGTTGGCGCCGAAATATGCCGTGTAGCCGGGCGTCTGCGGCTGCGAATCCGCAGCGAACAGGGCGGACTCGGGCAGCTTGCCCTGGTCGACGAGGTCACCGCTGCCGAGGCTGCCCGGCACCAGGTCGGCGATGGATGCGGCGTACTGCGTCTCGTAAACGTCCGACGGCGTCGCGTACAGCGCGGCACTCGCATGCTGGCCCGCGTTGATGATCATCGGCACGATCACGGTGGCACCACTCCGCGGTGCGCCGCCGAACAGGTCGTCGCCGAAGCGGGCGATGGCATACGGACCCGACATGCCGGACGCCGCCGTCAACGTGAACTCGTTCGTGCCCAGGTCTTGCATGGCGCGCTGCGTGGCCAGCGCGACATAGCCGCCTTGCGAATACCCGGTGACCATCAGCTTGCCGGAATCCTTGGCGCCGATCGCCCCGAACGACGTGCGTGCGGCGCGCAGCGCGTCGATCATGTCGGCGGCCTGCGCGACGCGATCCAGGTACGGGTGGTAGCCCAGCGACGAACCGCTGTAGCCCGTATAGTTCGGCGCGACGACGATGAAGCCCTGGGCCGCGAACACGGCCGCCGCGAGGCGCGCTTCCGTGTTGTTGGCGATGTCGGCCATGTCGTAGGATTTCTGCAACGAGGTGCCGTGCGCATACAGCACGACGGGCCGCGAGTTGCTGCACGACGCGCCGCCGCCGGTGGGCACGAAGACGGCGGCGCTGCCGTCCGTCGCTTCGCCGGCGCCGCCGATGGTGTTGTAGTGGACCTTGTACACGGAGACCGAGCACTGCGGTTGCCCCGCGACGGCCAGGGTGCCCTGCTGGGCCGATTCGAGGAAGCCGGCCAGCACGGTCGGAGTCAATGTGGTGAGACTTGCACCGCCGACGTTGACGGCCACGGAGGCGGCCAGCCCCACGAGGCTGCCGCGCGTCGCGACGGGCAGCGGTTCAGGATTCGCGACGCCGGTCGGCGTGCCGCCGGCGGTGGTGCCGCCGCTGCAAGCGGCAAGCAAATAGCCCAGCCCAAGGCTGCAGGCCAGGGTTAAGAGGGAACGCATGGATGTCCTTCGACTCACTGATCAAGGCAAAAGGCCCGCGCAGAAAGGCGGGCCGGGATTGCCGAGTAGCATGCACCGGACAGGCGTTTTTGGGAAGATTCCCGACTGATTACAGCGCGGTAGTGTTGTTTATCAACCCGTGCACGATGCCGGTCGAACCATGCGCGGCGCGGCGCAGGCGGTCGTTGACACCCAGCCATGGCCCATCCTGCGGCGGCGCCTCGACGAGGATGACGTCGGCACCCGTGCCATCCATCGCGCGCAGCGCCGCATACAACGCATGCGCAAAGCCTTCCGGAGAATTCGGCAGGCGGACGGCCGCGTGCGTGGCCGGCAAGTCGGCGTAATGGATCAGGGCGACCTTGCGTCCCGCCCCTTGCAACCTGGACAAGGTCTCGGCCAGGGTCGCCGTGTCCTGCATCGCGACCGGCGTGTGCGGCGCGTAATGCGATTCCAGCGTGCCCGAGGCGCGGGGTGCCGCGGCATCCGGACGGGCCGGCACCTGGTCGATCACGGCCGCGATGGCATCCGCCGAGATATGGCCCGGACGCAGCAGCACGGGGCCGTGCGTGGCGAGACGCGACAGATCCACGATCGTCGATTCGATGCCGACCTCGCTCTGGCCGCCATCCAGCACGAACGCGATGCGGCCGTGTTCTCCGATGTCGTCGCCGAATTCGTCGCGCACGTGCTGCGCGGTCGTCGGGCTGACGGCACCGAATTTGTTCGCGGACGGCGCCGCGATGCCGCCCTTCCCGCCTTTGAACGCCTGCAGCAGTTCGATGGCAACCGGGTGCGACGGGCAGCGGATGCCGACCGTGTCCTGGCCGCCCGAGACGGCGTCCGGAATGTGCGGCGCGCGTTTTAAAATCATCGTCAGCGGACCGGGCCAGAAGGCGTCGGCCAGCTGGCGCGCTTCCGACGGGATGTCGGTGGCCCAGTAGTCGAGATCGGCGCCAGGCGCCACGTGCACGATCACGGGGTGATCCTGCGGGCGGCCCTTGGCGGCATAGATCGCGGCGACGGCAGCCGGATTCTCCGCATCGGCGCCGAGGCCGTACACGGTCTCGGTCGGCAGCGCGACGAGGCGGCCGGCCTCGAGCGCGCGCGCGGCGGCCTTGATCACATCGGTCACGGCGCGATCCCGAGGATGGTGCAGGCCTGCGCAAAGTTTGCTTGCGCCTCTTGCAGCGTCGGCGCGACGAACGTCACGTGGCCCATCTTGCGGCCGCGGCGCGGGTCCGTCTTGCCGTACAGGTGCAGGTTGGCGCCGGGCAGCGCGAGCACCTGGTCCCACGCCGGTTCACGGACGGCCTCGCCCTCGAACCACACGTCGCCGAGGATGTTCAGCATGACGGCCGGCGAATGCTGGCGCACATCGCCCAGCGGCAGTTTCGCCATCGCACGGACCTGCTGCGCGAACTGGCTCGTGATGCACGCATCGATCGTGTAGTGGCCGCTGTTGTGCGGCCGCGGCGCCATCTCGTTGACGACGAGCGAACCGTCCGCCAGCACGAAGAATTCGATGCACAGCACGCCGACGTAACCGAGCTCGGCCACGATGGCACGCGCCGCATCCTGCGCCTTGCGCGCGCATTCGTCGGACACGTTCGGGCCCGGCACGGTCGTCGTGAACAGGATGCCGTCGCGGTGCACGTTTTCCGCGATCGGGTAGACGACCGACTGACCATCCGCCCCGCGCGCCGTCAGCACGGACACCTCGTACGCGAGCGGCAGCATCTTTTCCAGCAGACAGGTCACGCGGCCCATTGCCTCGAATGCGGCGCGGACGTCCTCGCGCGTGCGCACGCGCACCTGGCCCTTGCCGTCGTAGCCCATGCGCACCGTTTTCAGGATGCCGGGCAGCAGGTCCTCGGCGATCGCGTCGATGTCGGCATCGCTCGCGATCACCTTGTGCGGCGCCGGCATCACGCCGGATTTGCCCGCGCAGGCGACGAAGAAGGATTTTTCCGCGATGCGGTCCTGGGCGACGGACACGCCGTGCGCGTTCGGCGCCACGAACACCCGCTGCGCGAGGCGCGACAGGCTGGCGGCCGGGACGTTTTCGAATTCCGTCGTGACGGCCACGCATTGCGCGGCCAGCGCATCCAGGCCGGCCGCATCTTCATAGCCGGCCTCGACGAGGCGTTCGGCCACCTGGCCGGCCGGGCAATCGGCCGACGGCTCCAGCACGGCCACGCGGTAGCCCATCGCCTGCGCGGCGTGGGCGAACATGCGGCCCAACTGGCCGCCGCCCATCACGCCGAGCCACGCGGGTTCCGCGGCTTCCGGCAAATAGGCTAGTGACTTCGTAGTACTCATCAGTCGTTCACAGGCAGGGTCATGGCCTTGGCGGCGGCGGTCTGTTGCTGGCGGAATTGTTCAAGCTGGCCCGCCAGGGCGTCGTCGGTGGTGGCGATGATGGCGATCGCGGTCAGCGCGGCATTCGCGGCGCCGGCTTCGCCGATGGCGAACGTCGACACGGGAACGCCCTTCGGCATCTGCACGATCGACAGCAGCGAGTCTTCGCCGCGCAGGTATTTCGACGGCACGGGCACGCCCAGCACCGGCACGACCGTTTTCGCGGCGACCATGCCCGGCAGGTGCGCGGCACCGCCGGCACCGGCGATGATGGCGCGCAGGCCGCGGCGACGGGCGGATTCCGCGTACGCGAACATCTCGTCCGGCATGCGGTGCGCCGAGATCACTTGCGCTTCGAACGGCACGCCGAACTGCTTCAGCATGGCGCAGGCGTGCTGCATCACGTCCCAGTCGGAGCTGGAACCCATGATTACCCCGACCAGCGGCTTGTTCTGATCCGCCATCATTAAACCTTCAGCTTCTCGCCGGTCAGGCGTTCGATGGCTTCGAAGTACTTGGCCTGGGTTTTTTCGATGACGTCCTGCGGCAGCGCCGGCGCCGGCGGGGCCTTGTTCCAGTCCTTCAGCGTTTCCAGGTAGTCGCGCACGAACTGCTTGTCGAACGACGGCGGCGACATGTCCGGCGCGTACGAATCCGCAGGCCAGAAACGCGAGGAATCGGCGGTCAGGACTTCGTCCATCAGGTGCAGCACGCCGTTCTCGTCCAGGCCGAATTCGAACTTGGTGTCGGCGATGATGATGCCGCGCGTGGCCGCGTAGTCGGCGGCGGTCTTGTACAGCTGGATGCTGATGTCGCGGATTTTATTCGCCAGTTCGGAACCGATGCGCTGTTCCATGTCGGCGAAGCTGATGTTCTCGTCGTGCTCGCCCAGGTCGGCTTTCGCGGCCGGGGTGAACAGCGGCTCGGGCAGCTTGTCGGCCTGGCGCAGGCCAGCCGGCAGCTGGATGCCGCAGACGGAGCCGGTCGCCTGGTAATCCTTCCAGCCCGAACCGATGATGTAGCCGCGCACGACGGCTTCCACGAGGATCGGCTTCAGGCGCTTGGCGACGACGGCGCGGCCTTTGACCTGCTCCACTTCCTCCGGTGCGACCACGGATTCCGGCGCCACGCCGGTCAGGTGGTTCGGCACGATGTGGCCGAGTTTTTCGAACCAGAAATCGCTCATCTGGTTCAGCACCATGCCCTTGCCGGGGATCGGTTCGTTCATGACGACGTCGAAGGCCGACAGGCGGTCGGTCGTGACGATCAGGATCTTGTCGTCGCCGACGGCGTAGTTGTCACGGACCTTGCCATGGCCCAGCAATGGCAGGGAGGAAATAGTGGATTGGTAGAGGCTTTTCATAGAGGGGATATCTTGATAAAGCGAAACCGGCGAAGGTGCCGGTCGGATGGGCGGCGGCCAGTGAGAGCCGGTGCCAAAGCGATATTTTACGTGATTCTTACGTCATCGTCGTCAAAAGCGGCAATGGATGACTGCAAGAACCGTCGCCCCTGCGAAGGCAGGGGCCCAATTTCGTGGCTGAGTCGAGAAAATTGGGTCCCCGCCTCCGCGGGGACGACGTGCTAACGGTGCGGGACAGCTATTACTGAACGATCTGCGCCAGCTCACCAGCCTTATAGCGCTCCGCCATTTTCTCCAGCGGAATCGGCTTGATCTTGGCCGCCATGCCTTCGCAGCCGAAGGAGATATAGCGTGCCTTGCAGATCTGCGTCGCGGCTTCGCGGGCCGGCTTCAGGTAGTCGCGCGGGTCGAATTTCGCCGGATTCTCGAACAGGTATTTGCGGATCGCGGCCGTCATCGCCAGGCGGATGTCGGTGTCGATGTTGATCTTGCGAACGCCGTGCTTGATGCCTTCCTGGATTTCCTCGACCGGCACGCCATACGTTTCCTTCATGTCGCCGCCGAATTCGCGGATGATCGCCAGCAGTTCCTGCGGGACCGACGACGAACCGTGCATCACGAGGTGCGTGTTCGGGATGCGCGCGTGGATTTCCTTGATGCGGTCGATGGCGAGGATGTCGCCCGTCGGCTTGCGCGTGAATTTATAGGCGCCGTGCGAGGTGCCGATGGCGATGGCCAGCGCGTCGCACTGGGTGCGCGCGACGAAGTCGGCGGCCTGTGCCACGTCGGTCAGCA
Organism: Massilia sp. CT11-108; assembly: GCF_047302915.1. Taxonomy (NCBI): domain Bacteria; kingdom Pseudomonadati; phylum Pseudomonadota; class Betaproteobacteria; order Burkholderiales; family Oxalobacteraceae; genus Massilia; species Massilia sp. CT11-108. Next base: position 22,247 of record NZ_JBKYMO010000012.1, read on the forward strand.
GCTCTTCGCGGGTCATGGTGCGGTCGGCGCCGTGGCCGTCTTCCTTGTCGCCCTTCATCGTTTCCAGCGAACCGAGCACGCCCAGTTCCGCTTCGACGGTCACGCCGATCGAGTGCGCGAATTTCACCACTTCCTTCGACACTTCGACGTTGTAGTCGTAGGACGCGACGGACTTGCCGTCCGCTTCCAGCGAGCCGTCCATCATGACGGACGTGAAGCCCGAACGGATCGCGGCCATGCAGACGGCCGGCGACTGGCCGTGGTCCTGGTGCATGACGACGGGAATGTGCGGGTAGGCTTCGACGGCGGCGTCGATCAGGTGGCGCAGGAAGGCTTCGCCGGCATATTTGCGGGCGCCGGCCGAAGCCTGCATGATCACCGGACTGCCGGTCTGGTCGGCCGCGGCCATGATGGCCTGGACCTGCTCCAGGTTGTTGACGTTAAACGCCGGGAGGCCGTAGCCGTGTTCGGCGGCGTGGTCCAGCAGTTGACGCATTGATACGAGTGCCATGGTTTAGCTCCATAGGAATAAAGAAACCTTTCCGGTCTCACACCTTCTGCGCGTGCGTGCGTCTGGCCTCGCGCGAAGGCGCGTCAGCCATGCACATCATCCGTTCGACAGTCTGGCGGGGGGGGGGGGGGGGGGGGGGGGGGGGGGGGGGGGGGGGGGGGGGGGGGGGGGGTGTTGGAAAAGACACAGAGATGGAGGGGGGGGGGGGGAGGCCGGCGCCACCGCCGCCCCCCCCCCCCGCGGGGGGGGGGGGGGGGGGGCGCGGGGGCGGGGGGGCCGCCCCCCACACCCACTCGCGGGTCGGGCGGGGGGGGGGGGGGGGGCCCCCCCCCCCCGCGCTCAGGTGTTGAGCTCCCTCTTAATTGAATTCACCGACGCGAACGATCTTGAGCGCGTTCGTACCGCCGACCTGGCCCATCGGCTCGCCCCACGTGACGACGATCGTGTCGCCCTTCTTGACGATACCGTTGGCCACCAGCAAATCTTCCGCCTGTTTCAGGACGGCACTGCTGTCGCCGCGCTGCGTCAGGTGGTACGCATGCACGTTACGATACAACGCAACCTTGCGTTGGGTGGTGACGCTTGGCGTCAGGGCGAAGATCGGGGTGTCGACGCGGTGGCGGCTCATCCACAGCGCGGTCGAACCGGACTCGGTCAGCGCCACGATCGCCTTCACGCGCAGGTGGTGCGCGGTGAACAGGGCACCGTACGCGATCGACTGGTCGATGCGGGTGAACTGCACGTTCAGGAAGTCGGCTTCCAGCTTGTTGTATTCGGAGCGTTCCGCTTCGACGCAGATCGCGGACATCATCTCGACCGTCTCGACCGGCCACTTGCCGGCGGCGGTCTCGGCCGACGTCATCACGGCGTCGGTGCCGTCCAGCACGGCGTTGGCCACGTCCGACACTTCGGCGCGGGTCGGCACGGCGTTGACGATCATCGATTCCATCATCTGCGTGGCGGTGATCGCCAGCTTGTTGCAATCGCGCGCCATGCGGATCATGCGCTTCTGCAGCGCCGGCACGGCCGCGTTGCCCACTTCCACGGCGAGGTCGCCGCGGGCGACCATGATGCCGTCGGAGGCGTCCAGGATCTCTTGCAGCACGGGAATTGCTTCCGCGCGCTCGATCTTCGCGATCATCATCGGCTTGTGGCCGAACGGCTCGCCGGCGATGTTCGCCAGCTGGCGCGCCATTTCCATGTCGGTCGCCGTTTTCGGGAACGAGATCGCCAGATAGTCGGCCTGGAAGGTCATCGCGGTCTTGATGTCTTCCATGTCCTTCGCGGTCAGCGCCGGCGCCGTCAGGCCGCCGCCCATGCGGTTGATGCCCTTGTTGTTGGACAGGTCGCCGCCGACCTTGACGATGGTGTGGATCTCGCTGCCGGCCACGCGCTCGACGATCAGCACGATCAGGCCGTCATTCAGCAGCAGCGTGTCGCCCGGACGGACGTCGTTCGGCAGTGCCTTGTAGTCGAGGCCGACGCGTTCCTGGTTGCCCAGCTCGCCGTTCTCGCCCCAGCGGGCGTCCAGGATGAAGCGGTCACCGTTGTTCAGCAGGATCTTGCCTTCTTCGAACTTGCCGACGCGGATCTTAGGGCCCTGCATGTCGGCCATGATCGCCACTTCGCGGCCGCACTCGGCTGCGGCGCGACGCACCAGGTTGGCACGGTCGATATGGTCCTGGGCGCGGCCGTGCGAGAAATTCAGGCGCACGATGTCCACGCCCGCGCGGATCATGCGGACGAGCGTATCGAAGTCGGAGGAAGCGGGGCCGATGGTTGCGACGATCTTGGTACCACGAGACATTGATCTATCCTTGAAGTGAAAAGCGCAGCCCGTGGGCTGCGCCGGTGACCGTGAGGTGTTATTTCGCAGCGCTACGCTGCAGCAGGATCTCCACCGCCGGAAGCGTCTTACCTTCGAGGAACTCGAGGAAGGCGCCGCCGCCGGTCGAGATATAGCCGACTTGGTCGGCAATATTGTATTTTGCGATGGCAGCCAGGGTGTCGCCGCCGCCCGCGATCGAGAAGGCTTTCGATGCGGCGATGGCCTGGGCCAGGGTCTTGGTGCCTTCGGCGAACTGGTCGAACTCGAACACGCCGACCGGGCCGTTCCAGACGATGGTGCCGGCCTTGGCGATCTGTTCGGCGAGCTGGGCCGCGGTCTTCGGGCCGATGTCCAGGATCATGTCGTCATCAAGCACGTCCTTCACATCCTTGACGGTTGCGGCGGCGGTCGGCGAAAACTCTTTCGCGCACACGACGTCCACCGGGATCGGCACGGTCGCGCCACGGGCGGCCATCTTGTCGATGATGGTTTTCGCCTCGCCGACGAGGTCCGCTTCCGCCAGCGATTTGCCGATGTTCAGGCCCACGGCCTTCATGAACGTGTTGGCGATGCCGCCGCCGACGATCAGGTTGTCGACCTTGTCGGCCAGGCTCTGCAGGATCGACAGCTTGGTCGACACCTTGGAGCCGGCGACGATCGCCAGCAGCGGACGCTGCGGCGCGCCCAGGGCCTTGCCCAGCGCATCCAGCTCGGCCGCCAGCAGCGGACCGGCGGCGACCACGGGCGCGAACTTCGCGATGCCGTGCGTGGTCGCTTCGGCGCGGTGCGCGGTGCCGAAGGCGTCATTCACATAGATGTCGCACAGCTTGGCCATCTTCTGGGCCAGCTCGTCCGAGTTTTTCTTCTCACCCTTGTTGACGCGGCAGTTTTCCAGCAGCACGACCTGGCCCGGCGCGACGTCGACGCCATCGACCCAGTTCTGTTTCAGTTCGACCGGCAAGCCCAGCAGCTCGGACAGGCGCTTGGCGACCGGCGCCAGGCTGTCTTCCGGCTTGAACTCGCCCTCGGTCGGACGGCCCAGGTGCGACGTGACCATCACGGCCGCACCCGCATCAAGCGCAGCGCGGATCGCGGGAACCGAAGCACGCACGCGCGTGTCTTCCGTAATGTTGCCGGCGTCGTCCTGCGGGACATTCAGGTCGGCGCGGATGAAGACGCGCTTGCCTTTCAGCGCGTCTTGGTCGATCAGGTCTTGCAAGCGGGTGAAATTGAGAACGGCCATTGTCAACAATCTTGGAATGTTTAAAAAACGCTATTTTACCTTAGCCGACCCCATGGAAAACACCAGAAACGCGCAGCACAGTAAATACCACCATGCCAATAACGATGGTCTGCAACATGTTCCGCCGCCACAGGTAGTAGGCAAGCGAGATGATACCGGCCAGGAGTTTCGGGTTCGTGACGGCCAGCTCGACCTCCCCCTGCGGCCCCAGCATGAAATCGGGCGCGACGATCGCGGCCAGCGCGCAGGCGGGCGCATAGCGCAGCATTTCCTGCACCCGCCGGGGAATCGTTACGCGGTGGCCCACCATCCACAAGGCGCTGCGGCAGCACGCGGTGGCGACACTCAGCACCACGATGACGGTCCAGATTTCCCAGTCAGCCATGGCGGACCTTGCGGCGTTCCTGCGTTTCCTCGATGGCGATGGCGGTGACCATGCCGACGAGAACCGCAAGCAGCAGCCCCAGCTTGTACGGCAGGCCATGCGCCAGCACGGACACGATGCCCGCCACCAGCACGCCGCACAGGGCCGCGCTGTTCATGACCAGGGGGACGAGGATGCACAGGATGGCGAGCGTGCCGGCAAAGCCCAGCTGCCATTCCGTCGGCACGGCACTACCCAGGAAGATGCCGATGAACGTGCCGACCTGCCACGCGACCCAACTTGGATACAGCAAGCCCTTCAGGAATGACAGCTTGCCCCGTTCGGGCGTCGTGCGGGGGTAGCGCTGCAGGAAGAGCGCGGTGGTCAGGTCGCCGGAGATATGGCCAAGATAAAAACGCTGCACCACCGGCAGGTGCGAGAAATGGGGGGCGAGCAGTGCGGAAAAGATGACGAACCGCAGGTTGACGACGAAGGCGGTGGCGAAGATGACGCCGATGGGTGCGCCGGTGGCGATCAGCGGCAGCGATGCGAGCTGGGCCGAGCCGGAATACACGATCAGCGTCATGGCGCTGGCTTGCAGCACCGTGAGGCCGCTCTTGACCATCGCGACCCCGACCACGATGCCCCATGCGCCGAGGCCGAACAGCGTGGGCAGGCCGACGTGGAAACCCTCGCGCCAGGCGACCGGGTCGTGACCGTCGACATCGTCGCCGCTCTCCATGCGCACTCCGCTCATGTCGCGTTCCTGCAACAAAAGCGGTCGACAAGCATGGCGGACAGGCTGCGTTCGGACATGAAACGAGGGCGTGAAAATGCGCGTAGATTTCCCTGTCGGAAATTCTACTCGACAGTATTAAGATCGCTATTCTACCGGACCATTCCGGCAATCAGGTCGAATCCGTTAGAATCGTGGTTTTGGGAATGTTGTACTTCCTGCCTATTTGCTGACGGAGAAATGAATGAACGACAAGACCATCCCGGTCGTGGAACTGGAAGCCAAGGACCTGCCGGCCTATTGCCCGAACCCTGCCATGCCGCTGTGGTCGTCCCACCCGCGCGTCTTTCTGGACTTCGATCATGACGGCAACGCGAAGTGCCCGTACTGCGGCACCCAGTACCGCCTGAAGCCGGGCACCGTGCTGGCGCATCACTGATTTCGCATCACTGATTCCCTTCTGTCCGGGAGCTGCCGTGAACCAACTGGGCGCAGCAGGCTACCAGGCGCCGTGGTGGCTGCCGGGCGGTGATCTGCAGACGATTTATCCCGCCGTCTGCATCCGCAAGCCGGCCGTCGCCTACCGGCGCGAACGCTGGAACACCCCCTGCGGCCAGGATTTCATCGACGTCGACCTCGTCGACGGCGCTTCCCCTGCTTCTCCCTGCGTACTGCTGTTCCATGGCCTGGAAGGGTCGTCGGACAGCCATTACGCGCGGTCGCTGATGGCGGCCGCCAAAGCGCGCGGCTGGCATGGCGCGATCCCGCATTTCCGCGGCTGCTCGGGCGAGCCGAACCTCGCGCCCCGCTTCTACCACTCCGGCGACGCCGAAGAACTCGACTGGATCATCCGCCGCCTGCGCTCCCGCCATCCCGGGCCGTTCTACGTGGCCGGCGTCTCGCTGGGCGGCAACGCGCTGCTGCGCTGGCTCGGCGAACAGGGCCATGGCGCGGGCATCGTCGATGCCGCCGTGGCCATCTCCGCCCCGCTCGACCTGGCGGCCGGCGGCGCCGCGCTGTCGGCCGGCTTCAACCGCCTGTACACGCGCATGTTCCTGCAGACCCTGAAGCCAAAGGCACTGGCCAAGCTGGAACGCTTTCCCGGCCTGTTCGACCGCGACCGCCTGCTCGCCGCGAACGATTTATATAGTTTCGACAACGTCGTCACCGCCCCGCTGCACGGTTACCGCGACACGGACGATTACTGGCACCGCGCCAGCGCCCGCCACGTCCTGCACGACATCGTCGTGCCGACGCTCGTGCTGAATGCGCAGAACGACCCGTTCCTGCCCGGCCGGCACCTGCCGCGCACAGCTGCACACGCGGTGACCCTGGAGTATCCCGCGACGGGCGGTCACGTCGGCTTTTCCGTCGGTCCCTTCCCTGGGCGGCTCGACTGGCTGCCGCAACGCATCCTGACATTTTTCGACGACACGGCCATGCGCGCGCCCGCGCCCGCGCGGCTGTGCGAAGCTTGAACCATGGACGACATCGTAAAACAGGCAATGGCCAAGTGGCCGAACGTGCCGTACTGCTACGGCTGGCTCGCACTGGATGCGCGCGGCGCGTGGCGCATGCGCGACGAGGCCGCTCAGCGCGCGGGCGCCCCCGGCGACAAGCTGACGAACGCCGCGCTGGTCGGCTTCATCGCCCGCAATTATTTATCGGATGAGCGCGGCTGCTGGTATTTCCAGAACGGTCCGCAGCGCGTGTACATCAACCTCGAGACGACGCCCTTCATCGCGCGCACGGATCCGGCGCAGGGCCTCGTGCTGCACACCGGACAACCGCTGGGCGCGCCGGAGGAAGCGTTCATGACGGAGGCCGGCGGCATCGTGCTGCGTGCGGGCCGGACGGTGGCCCAGGTGGACGACCGCGACGTGGCGCAATTGCTGCAGGCGCTCGAGCTGGATGGCCGTCCTGCGTCGGACGACGACGTGATGGCGTGGCTGGAAGGCGGCGCCGGAGAGCTGGCGCTGCGCTGGCAGGACAGGCGCATCGCCGTTGGACGGTTGATGGCGGACGAGGTGCCGGCACGCTTCGGGTTCGTGCGGCGGCCGGACTTGCTGCAAGGGCAAAAATAGATAACATTTGAACGTCGTTCCCGCGAAGGCGGGAACCGAATTTTTGCGCAGGTCGCTCACGCAAAATTAGGCCCCTGCCTTCGCAGGGGCGACGTGGTTTTGGGTTACCGATCCTTGTCCTTCTTCTCTTTCTTCTCGTCCTTCTGCCGCTCGTTCAGCTCGCGCTCGCGCGCATCGATCACGGCCTGGTCGTAGAACGACACATCCTTCGCCTTGCGCGCGAGATTGAGCTGGTCGACGGCCGCCGGCAACGCGCCCGACAACACATACGATTCGGCCAGCGCCATGTGCTGCAGCGCGATCTTGCCCTGGGCCGCATAGGTCTTGGCGAGCTGGTCGTACAGCTTGGGCTCTTCGCGGTATTGCTGCACCTGGTCGCGCAGGAACTGGGCCGCCTTGTCCAGCTGGCCGTCCGCGATCAGCGCGTCGGCATACTGGCGTGCCAGCATGCGCGACAGCGGGAATTTCTGGTACGCGGCTTCCGCATCCTGCACGGCCTGGTGGACGACGGCGGGCGGCTGCCCCGGCGCCAGCTTGATCTCGGTGCCGAGGGCGGCGAACATGGCGCTGCCGTCCGTGCCGCTGCGCTCGCTCGAAAACACGCCGGGGCGGGGCTTGGTCGATGCCTTCGCCTTGTCGAGCCAGCTCTGCGCCCCTTTCAGGTCGCCCTGCTTCAGCGCGAGGAACGACAGGCCGTACATCGCGGCCGTCTGCTGCTGCGTGTTCGGCTGGGCCAGCTGGCTGTCGAACGTGGACTTCGCTTCGTCGCGCCCCTTCTGGCTTTCGTCCTGCAGCACGCGCGCGCGGGCGCGGACGAGGTGGAATTCGATGCTGTCCGGACGGATGTGGATCGGCTTCGGATTGTCGCGGATGCGCGCCTGGATGTCGGCGATGCGCTCGCCCGTCAGCGGGTGGCTGCTGAGCCAGGCCGGCGCCTCGCCATAGACGCGTGTCGTGCTCTGCAGGCGCTTGAAGAACGCCACCATGCCCGACGTGTCGTAGCCGGCCGCGCGCATCGTCTGGAAACCGACGCGGTCCGCCTCGCGTTCGGCGTCGCGGCTGAAATTCAGCTGGCGCTGGATGGCGAGACCTTGCCCGCCCAGCATGACGCCCATCGCCGCATCGGCCCCGCCGCCGGCCTTGCCGACGAGCGCCGCCAGCAGCAGCGCGGCCAGGGGCAACAGCGCATCCTGCTTCTGCTGGCCGATCATGCGCGCGATGTGGCGCTGCTGCACGTGTCCGATCTCGTGCGACAGCACGGACGCCAGTTCCGACTCGCTCTGCGCCGAGATGATCAACTGCGAGTGCACGCCGATGAAGCCGCCGGGCAGCGCGAATGCGTTGATCATCGGATCGCGCACGGCAAAGAAGAAGAAATCGGCATTCGTCTCGCCGCGCGCGCCGGGCGCGAACGACACGAGGTTTTCGCCGAAATTGTTCAGGAACTCGATGATCGCGTCGTCGTCCAGGTAATCGGGATCGCGCCGGATATCGTTCATGATCTCCTCGCCCAGCTTGCGCTCGAGGAAGGGCGACAAGTCGGCACGCGCGGTATCGCCGAGCGTCGGCAATCCGGTCGTATCGGCGCCGCCGTGGAGGACGGGAACGGTAGGGGCGGCAAGTGCGCCGGCGGTGGCCACGACCAGGCCGACAGACGCCGCGACACGGCGCCACGGCCACCTTGGTGAAAGCTGCAACATCGCTGAAATCGGGTTAGGTTTCACGATGCTATGATAACCGCTTCCTGGCGGTTGCTACTGCTGGGCCATATTTTGTTACTTCGTTCCCTCGACAACATGACAACCTCCCCCCTGACCCACTTCGACGCCACCGGACAAGCCCACATGGTCGACGTCGGCGCCAAGGACGCGACCCACCGCATCGCCGTCGCCGCCGGCACCATCCGCATGCTTCCGGCCACCCTGGCACTGGTGACGTCGGGCTCGGCCAAGAAGGGCGATGTACTGGGCGTGGCGCGCATCGCGGCCATCATGGCGGCCAAGCGGACGAGCGACCTCATCCCCCTGTGCCATCCGCTGGCCATCACGCGGGTCGCCGTCGATTTCGAGATCGATGCGGCGAACAACAGCGTGCATTGCCGGGCGCAGGTCGAGACCTATGGAAAAACCGGGGTCGAGATGGAAGCGCTCACTTCCGTGCAGGTCGGCTTGCTGACCATTTATGACATGTGCAAGGCGGCGGATCGGGGGATGGTCATGACCAATGTGCGGGTGCTGGAAAAGCATGGCGGCAAGTCGGGCGACTGGACGGCGGCGGTGTGATTAATTTGCCATGATTTGGAAACACGAGCGCCACTGGGCAGAACTCTGCCTGGCGGCATTAAGAGCCTGTATCAGGTTTATCTATTGGAAGGGGATACCAATCCTCGTAAACACTAGTTGTGAAAATACTTCCATCACCCTTCTTGAGGTTGCAGGACGCGCACAAAAGTTGAATATTTGTAACGTCATTTAGGCCGCCAGATGCCAGCGGCACAATGTGATCAAAATGACTCTCGCCCCAAATGTTCAGTATTCCTGAAAGATCAACCTTACACGAAACACACATGCCGCGGTCTCTATAGAAGACTGCTCGCCTGACCCATTCAGGCATATAAGCGCGCTTTAGGACACCCGACTGTGCAAAGTATTCAGCATGCTCATCTGTCAACTCGTCCATTTGAGCATTGCACATCTGGCGCGCGATCATCTCGTTGAAGAGTAGAAGGACGTCACGGTTTCCAAATAGAAGAAAAAACGCTTCTTTGACCGATTGATATAACAGTTCCTCGTACGGGCCACAGAGCCTTAGTTCATTAAGATAATCGTAGATGTGATCCTCGTCAGCGTCTGCAACCGTTACCTCTTGTGATTGCAACCAATCGACGAAACTCTCAAACTCGAATCCATGATATCGAAGCGCATCTTCAATCGGCAAAGTCGGCACCTTAAATTCGTCACCCAATGAAGGTATATCCTTAAACCTTTCCGCTAAATTCCTCCACCTCTTCAAATCGAATTTTTCGGTGTCGTCGACGAGAAGCTCCTCAAGTATAAATTCCAAGAATTGATGAAATGCCGAATAAGGCTGATACGGCTCAGAAAAGCGCAAGTAGGAATCATCACCATAAAAATCATTAAGCGAACGAATGTACTCAAATTGATCTTGAAGAATATTTTTTATGGCGAACGCAAAATGATATGTTTCGTAGAAGCGAACGTTAATTATTGGCCGTTTCATCACACTCCTCTGGATGGGCGCGCATTTGTACCCCGTCATTGCTTTAGGTAGCAACTAATGTAACACGCTCTCGCAAGCCAAGGGTTTAGCAGAAGGGCGCACCATGAAAAATTACTCTGTTGTCGGCTTGGGCATATTTTCAATCAGGCCTTTCGTCATTCTGGAGGCTATGTATAGACTCGTTGGGTCATATGCCCATCCGTAGCTGGCCACTCTTCAAGGGTCGGTCAACGAAAGAAGATTTGTCCGCACGGGCGCCCGTTTAATGATCAATGAGAATTCCAGAAGCCCCATTCTTGGGACTTGATTTTCCGCTTCACTTCACTTGACAGTTACCAACGACGGCGCCAGCGGCCCGGTCGAAAATATTCGCTTCACTCAACTTGTACTGGAGAGAAGCATGGCTACTGACGTTTATCTGAGTATCGATGGAATCAAGGGCGAGTCAGCAGACTCTGCTCACCAAGGATGGATCGAGCTGACATCGGCACAATGGGGCGTCACACAGCCCCGTAGCGCAACCGCATCCACAGGAGGCGGCCATACTGCGGAACGCTGCGAGCACCGCACCCTCGCAATCAGTAAGCTTGCGGACCTCGCCTCACCCGTTTTGATGCAGACTTGTTCGATGGGAAAAACGATCCCGAAGGCCAAGCTGGAGTTCATGCGCGCTGATGGCGATGGCGCCCGCGTCAAGTATTACCAAGTCGAGTTAGAAAACGTCATGATCGCCAACATGGAGCAAATGGTGCATGGGGGCGGCATCCTGCATGACGAAATCGGACTGCGCTTCTCCAAGATCAAATGGTCGTACACCCAGCAGAAAATCGGCGGGGGCGCCGGTGGATCGACAACGGGCGGCTGGGATTTGGCTTGTAACAAATGCGCCTGACGGAGGCTTCCCATGCCTACCGAATGGACGACCGAAGACGACGACAGGTGCCCCGACCCGATCCGTCCTCGCCCGACGCAGGATTCGCGCGGCTTCTTCATGCTTCCACAAGCGCCGATGGACTCGGGCTACTATGCGTATGGTGATCTCTACAAGAAGCCGGCCAAAGGCGCCTATCAGTACGCTCACCCGATCATGATGACGGCCGTGCTTCGTGTGGCGCTGGAGTGGCAGGCCATCGATAAGCGACGTATCGGTATCGGAGACATCAGCCTCCCGGACGGCACGAGAACCCCGGATCACAACTCACATATGAGCGGGCTGGAGGTTGATGTGCGGCCGCTACGCAAGGACGGTCTCGAACTTCCGGTGTTCTGGTGGGATGCGGAGTATGACAAACAAGGCACCGCAAAGCTGATCGAGATGTTCAGAACATTTGCTCCAGTCGCTTTTGTATTGTTTAACGGCCCTGATATCCCGTTCGTCAGAAAGGCCACGAATCACGACCATCATTTTCATGTGAAGCTACGGGGCTGACATGCGCAAAACGATAACCTTACTGACCTTGGGCGCGACGGCGATCGCGCTGTCGCTCGCCCATGCTGCCGCCCCGTCTTCCGATCCGTACCGTCTCTGGAAACCACTGCAAGGGGCAATCTACAAGGTCCATTCCGGCATCGTTTCAGATCGCACGCCGGCAACGGCGAGCGATCGCAAGCTGACAGTTCTCGTCGATGGCAAGTCTGCGAAAGACATTTTCGATTCCATTGGTCCGGACCTGCCCGAAACATGTACCGGAGAACCGGGCGACCGGATGCGGGAAAAAAAAGGCCTTCATTGCAGCTACACCGCGCAGGACAAGGGAACGAAAGATGGCCCCTATCGATGCTGGATCGGTCTCGACCTTCGAACTGGGGACAGCGTCGGAACCGTGAGTTGCTAGCTACCGCTCCCACGCAACCGCGTCCCGATCCACCAGTAATTCCCCTGCGCATCCTGCACCCCCGCCGTCCGGTCCCCATACGGCTGGTCGCGCGGCTCGGACAAGCTGGTTGCGCCATGGTCCAGCGCCCGCGCATAGACCCGGTCGACATCCTCGACATAGACGTGCACCGAGGCGATCAGCTCCGCCCCCGGCCGGCATCCCATCATCACCACGGAATCCCCGATCCTGACCTCCGCGTGCCGGATCCCGCCGTCGGCGTCCGGTTGGCGCCGCAGCTCGGTCGCCCCGAACGCGTGGGCGAGGAAATCGAGCATGGCGCGCACATCCTTCACGAGCAAATACGGCGATACCGCGTTATAGCCGTCCGGTTTGTATCGTTCGTCCATCTGCGTCTCCCAGTGTTCACACGAAACTGAACAATTCTGTCACAGATGTATCGTCGTGCAATACAACTGTTCATCTTTGACACAGGCCTGCCCCGGCGAGACAGCGCCGGCCATGTGGCATGGATATTGCGAATTCCTCCTTGACTGCGCGCCGCGCATTCATAACCCATCCAACGATCAAGGAGACAACCATGGCCTGGACCAAACCCGAATTCATCGACTGGCGTTTCGGCTTCGAAATCACGATGTACATCGCGAATCGCTGATGCAGCCCACGCCCGCGGCAGCGCCGCGGGCTTACCGGATCCCCGTCATGAACATCGTCGTATTAGGCTCCGCAGCCGGAGGCGGTTTCCCGCAGTGGAACTGCAATTGCCGCAATTGCGCTGGCCTGCGTAACGGCACCCTCCGCGCGACGGCGCGCACGCAATCGTCGATCGCCGTGTCGGCCAACGGGACCGACTGGGTGCTGATCAACGCGTCGCCGGATATCCTCGCGCAGATCCGCGCCACACCGGCCCTGCAGCCGGCACGCGGCCAGCGCGATACGGGCATCGCCGCCGTCATGCTGATGGATGCGCAGATCGACCATGTCACCGGCCTCCTGATGCTGCGCGAAGGGAAAGAACTACCGCTCTATTGCACCGCACCGGTCTGGCGCGAACTCAACCAGGGTCTGCCGCTCGTGCCCGTGCTGTCGCACTATTGCGGCGTGCGCTGGCATGAGCTGCCGATCGAAGACGGCCTTCACGTGCCCGGCATCGACGGCATCCGTTTCACGCCCCTCGCACTGAACAGCAAGGCACCGCCGTATTCCGACCACCGCAACGATCCGCACCCGGGCGACAACATCGGCCTGCTGATCGAAGACACGCAAACAGGCAAATCCGTGTTCTACGCACCTGGCCTTGGCGCAATCGATCCGCAAGTGGACGCCGCGCTGCAGACAGCGGATTGCGTGCTCGTCGACGGCACGTTCTGGCACGCGGACGAGATGATCGCGCTGGGGTTTTCCCAAAAAACGGCGGCCGACATGGGCCACCTGCCGCAATCGGGCGACGGGGGCATGATCGCCGCCCTCGACGGGATTGGAGCGCGGCGCAAGGTGCTCATCCACATCAACAACACGAATCCGATCCTGGACGAAGACTCCGACGAACGCGCCCTGCTCGCGCGCCACGGCATCGAGGTCGCGTTCGACGGCATGGAGATCACGATATGAGTACCGAAGCATGGAGCCGCGACGAGTTCGAGGCGCAATTGCGCGCACGGGGTGCCGGCTACCACATCCACCATCCGTTCAACGTCAACATGAACGAGGGCCTGCTGGGCCCGGACCAGATCCGCGGCTGGGTCGCCAACCGGTTTTATTACCAGGTCAATATCCCGCAAAAGGATGGCGCCATCATCGCCAATTGCCCGGACCGCGCCACGCGGCGCCGGTGGGTGCGCCGCATCCTCGACCATGACGGTTGGGGAGATAACGACGGCGGTATCGAGGCGTGGGTGCGGCTCGGCGAAGCCGTCGGGCTCACGCGCGACGCGCTGTGGTCGCACAAGCACGTCGTGCCCGGCGTGCGCTTCGCGGTCGATGCGTACGTCAATTTTGCGCGCCAGGCGCCGTGGCAGGAAGCCGTGTGCTCGTCGCTGACGGAGATGTTCGCGCCGAAGATCCACAAGGACCGGCTGGCCAACTGGCCGACGCATTACGCGTGGATCGATCCCGATGGCTTGCAGTATTTCCGCAGCCGCATCTCGCTCGCCGAGCGCGACGTCGAGCACGGTCTGGAAGTGACGCTCGGCCATTTCACCACCCGCGCCCAGCAGGAGCGCGCGCTCGAGATCCTGCAATTCAAGCTCGACATCCTGTGGTCCATGCTCGACGCCATCGAGAAGGCCTATCCCTGAGGAGGCAAGCCATGCACACCGTTCCCGATCAACCCGCCCTGTCGCGCCTCTTCCGCATGCAGTGGGAAGAGGCCCAAGGCAACTACGTGCTCCTGTATCCGGAAGGGATGGTCAAGCTGAGCCAGAGCGCCGCCGAGATCCTGAAACGCTGCGATGGCGCCCGTACCGTGCCGGCCATCGTCGGCGAGCTCGAACAGGCGTTCAACTGCGGCGGCCTGCGCGAGGACGTCGACGATTTCCTGCGCGTCGCCAGCGAGCGCGGCTGGATCGTGTGAGCCCATCATGAACGCCCCGACCTTCCGCCCCGCCATCGCGCCGCCGCTGTGGCTGCTGGCCGAGCTGACCTATCGCTGCCCGCTGCACTGCCCGTTCTGCTACAACCCGGTCGATTCCGCCAATGACCGCACCGAACTGACGACCGAGCAATGGTTCGACGTAATGCGCCAGGCACGCCAGCTCGGCGCCGCGCAACTCGGCTTCTCGGGCGGCGAGCCGCTGCTGCGGGACGATCTCGAAGAACTGGTCGGCGAAGGCCGCCGGCTGGGGTTTTATACGAATTTGATCACGTCCGGCATCGGCCTCACCGAATCGCGCCTCGCGCGCATGAAGGAACTGGGGCTGGACCACATCCAGCTGTCGTTCCAGGATTCGACGCGCGAACTGAACGATTTCCTGTCGAGCACGAAAACGTTCGACCTGAAGGCGCGCGTCGCCCGGCTCATCAAGCAGTACGACTATCCGATGGTGCTGAACGTCGTGCTGCACCGCTTCAATCTCGACCACGTGGAGCGGATCATAGCCATGGCGCTCGAGATGGGCGTCGAGTACCTGGAACTGGCCAACACGCAGTATTACGGCTGGGCGCTCGTCAACCGCGACCAGCTGATGCCGACGCGGGAGCAGGTCGCGCGTGCGGAAAGCGTCGTGAATGCATGCCGCGCGAGGATCGGCAACAAGATGCGCATCCTGTTCGTCGTGCCCGACTATTTCGAGGCGCGGCCCAAGGCGTGCATGAACGGCTGGGGTGGCGTATTCCTCGGCATTGCACCGGACGGTACCGCCCTGCCCTGCCACGCGGCCCGCACATTGCCGGGCATCGATTTTCCGAATGTGCGCGACACGCGCGTGAAGGACATCTGGTACCACAGCGACGCATTCAACCGCTACCGCGGCGATGCCTGGATGAAGGATCCGTGCCGCACGTGCGACGACAAGGCGAAGGACTTCGGCGGCTGCCGCTGCCAGGCGCATGCGCTGACGGGCGACGCCGCAAACGCGGACCCGGTGTGCGCGAAGTCGGCGCGGCATGACGACGTGCAGGCGATCGTCATGCATGCGCAGCGAACACAGCAAGACGCCGTGTGGCAGCCGGCGCAACCGATCGTGTTCCGGAAAAATCCCAAGAAATAGGTCTCTACTCAACGATCTTTTATTGAACAGATATCGAACTAAGCAGGCATTTAAGTAAGTGTTGGAAAAACGCGCCAGATCGTACATACGGACCCGAATTCTCACGAATTATTTCCGCACATCAATTAACATTTACCTGAACTCATCATCAGGAGATGTGCCATGTTCAAGCAGATGAAGGTCGCGACCCGGCTGACCCTTGGTTTTCTTGCCGTCGTCGTGCTCGGCGCCATCGTCGCCGGCATTGCGATCTATAACATGACCCAGATGAACGAGCGCGCCAAGCGCATGTACCAGAAGGAATTGCTGGGCATTTCCTACGTCAAGGAAGCCGATCTGAACCAGGTCTCCCTCGGCCGTTCGCTGCGCAGCGCCATGCTGGCGTCGACCGACGACCAGCGCACCAGGATGCTGGCCAACGCCGACAAGTACAGGCAGCAGCTGCAGGAAAACCTCGACAAGGCGCGTCCGCTGTTCCACTCGGACGAAGGCAAGCGCATCTTTGCCGAAGCCGACGCCCAGCTGCGCGACTTCGACGGCATGATCGCGGACCTGGTCAAGCGCGTGAAAGCGGAGCCGCTCGAGACGAAGCGCGATTCCGTCGACTACCTGTTCGGCACGATGCTGCCGAAGTCGCAAGACCTGGACGCCAAATTGGCGGATCTGGCCCATAACAAGGAAGCGATGGCCCAGGAAACCAATCTGAGCAACAAGAACGCATATGAAAACAGCCGCGCCACGCTGCTCGTGCTGGTCGCGCTCAGCGCCCTGCTCGGCACCGGCTTCGGTATCCTGATCACCCGGAGCTTCACGCGCCAGCTGGGCGGCGAGCCCGCCTATGCAGCCGAAGTCGCAGGCCGCATCGCCGCCGGCGACCTGGGCACCGACGTGCAACTGCGCGCCGGCGACGAGACGAGCCTGCTGTTCGCGATGAAATCCATGCGCGACCGCCTGGCCCGCATCGTCAGCGAGGTGCGCCAGGGCACGGACGCCATCGCTTCCTCCTCCGCCGAAATCGCGAGCGGTAACCTGGACCTGTCGTCGCGCACGGAAGAGCAGGCCAGCTCGCTCGAGGAAACGGCGTCGTCGATGGAAGAGCTGACGTCGACCGTGAAGCAGAACGCCGACAACGCGCGCCAGGCCAACGTGCTCGCGCAGACGGCGTCGACCGTGGCCGGCCAGGGCGGCGACGTCGTGGCGCAGGTCGTGCAGACGATGGGCTCGATCAACGATTCGTCGAAGAAGATCGTGGACATCATCACCGTCATCGACGGCATCGCGTTCCAGACGAACATCCTGGCGCTGAACGCGGCAGTCGAGGCCGCGCGCGCCGGCGAACAGGGCCGCGGCTTCGCGGTCGTCGCGGGCGAAGTGCGCACGCTGGCCCAGCGCTCGGCCGCCGCGGCCAAGGAAATCAAGGGCTTGATCGGCGACTCCGTTGACAAGGTCGAGATCGGCACCAGGCTCGTCGACCAGGCCGGCAGCACGATGCACGAGGTCGTCTCAAGCATCCAGCGCGTGACGGACATCATGGCCGAGATCAGCGCCGCCAGCCAGGAGCAGACCAGCGGCATCGAGCAGATCAACCAGGCGATCTGCCAGATGGACAACGTGACCCAGCAGAACGCGGGCCTCGTCGAGGAAGCCGCGGCCGCGTCGGAAGCCCTGCAGAACCAGGCGGGCAAGCTGGCGGAGCTGGTCAGCGTGTTCCGCCTCGACGACCGTGTAAAGGCGGCTGCACCGGCGGCGCCGGTCCGTGCCGCGAAACGTGCCGCGACGCTGGCGGCACCGAAGCCGGCACCA